>JAOPUS010000029.1 GCA_025963345.1 Blastococcus sp.
CGAAGCGCGCCAGCGACGCCGCGACCGACAGGCGGGGTTGTCGGAGCGGGTCTCGTAGCCACCCAGTGGTCCTGTGGGGCACAACATGGATGTTAGATCCGCTGCCGTTCCGGATCTGCGTCGTCGGTCGCGTCCCGTCACGTCCGGCGTCACGGGGGCGGTGCTAGTCCTCGTCACGGGGGCGGTGCTAGTCCTAACGTCCACTGGGCGATAGCACCTCCGGGCGGCCAGGCTCCACGCTATGGCCGCGCATGCAGCACCTCCGGGACCCGGGGCGCTGCGGGTCGTCATGCCCTACCTGCGTCCCGAGCGCGGGCGGCTTGCGTTGTCCGTGGGTGCGGCGACGCTCGAGGTCGGCTGCCGCCTGCTCGAGCCGTGGCCGCTGGCACTGGCGGTGGACTACGCGTTGGGCGGGCGACCGTTGAGCGGTCCGCTCCAGGCTCTCGCGGGTCTGGGCAGCACGGGCCTGCTGGTGTCTGCGGGTGTCGCGACCGTGGTGTTCAGCGCAGTGGGCGGTTTGCTCGACGCCTGCTCTCAATCGCTCGCACAGTCGGCCGCGGAGCGGGTGGGGGGCGAGATGCGCGCCGCGGTGTTCGACCACGTGCTCGGTCTGTCGCTCCGGTGGCACGACCGGGTCCGCACGGGCGAGGTGCTCTCCCGGCTCAGTACGGACGTGGGGCGGGTCCTGGATGCCCTCGTCGCCGTCTGCGCCACGCTGCTGCCCAGCGCGCTGCTGTTGGCGGGTGCGCTGACACTGCTGCTGGTCGTCGACCCCGCGCTGGCGGGGCTGGGGCTCGTGGTGCTGCCCTTGCTCGCTTGGCTGACGGCGCGGCAGCGGCGGCGGGTCCGTGCGGCCGAACTCGCAGCCCGGGAGGCGAACGGCCGGCTCGCGGGCATCGCGACCGACCTGCTGCGCAACGTGCGTGCGGTTCAGGCGTTCGGTCGGCTGGACCGTGCTGCTGCGATGTTCGCCCGGCCGAATGCCCGGGTCGTCGCCGCAGAGGTCCGCGCGCTCAGGACGCAGGCGTGGTGGTCGCCGGTGCCCGACGTCGTCCTCGCGCTCGGCGCCGGCACCGTCCTCGTCGTGGGGGGCCTGCAGGTGCAGCAGGGGGAGATCACCCTCGGGGGGCTCCTGGTGGTGCTGATGTACCTGGGCGACCTCCAGTCGCCGGTGCGCAGCCTGGTCCGGCTGATCAGCACGCGGGCGAAGGCGGCGGCCAGCGCACTGCGGCTGGGCGAGGTTCTCGACTGCACGGAGGCGGTCGCCGATCCCGCCAGCCCGCAGCCGGTGCCTCCGGTGCGCGACGGGCTCCGGCTGGAGTCCGTCCGGTTCTCCTACAGCCCGGACCGGCCGGTGCTCTCCGGTTTCGACCTCGCTGTCGCCGCCGGTGAGGCGGTCTGTCTCTTCGGGCCGAGCGGGGCGGGCAAGAGCACCGTGCTGCACCTCCTGCTGCGCCTCTACGACGTCGACGCGGGCCGTGTGTTGATCGACGGGGTCGACGTCCGGGCGCTGTCCGTCGTGGAGCTCAGGCGGCAGCTGGCGTTCGTGCCACAGGACCCCTGGCTGCTCGACGCCACGATCGCCGAGAACATCGCGTTCGGATCAGCCACCGCCACGCGGGCGCAGGTTCTCGCGGCCGGACGCGCGGCCTGGGTCGACGAGTTCGCGCTGTCGCTGCCGGAGGGGTACGACACGCCGCTGGGGGAGAGCGGCGTGCTGCTGTCCGGGGGGCAGCGCCGGCGGGTTGCGCTGGCCCGGGCCGTCGTCTCCTCGGCTCCCGTGGTGCTGTTGGACGAGCCGACGACGAGCCTGGACGCCGAGGCGGCCCGCCAGGTGGTCGGGGCCATCCGGTCCGCGACCCGGGACCGGACCGTTCTCCTGGTCACTCACGACCCCGTGCTCGCGGCCATCGCCGACCGCACGGTGCACGTCTCGCCCCAGTGGCGGGACGCCGTTCCGGAGAGCACGGCCCGGGGCGTTGCCCCGAGGGCCGTCAGCATGCAGATTTCGGCTCGCTCGCCTGTTCCGGGCGACGTCGGCCCCACGAACTCATCCACCGCCGCCGGAGCTGACCGAGAGCGGGTCGGTACCGGCGTCCTAGAACCGGAGAGGAGGTGAGAAACCATGTACGCCAACCGTGTCCTCGGTGAGGTGTCCGCACCTCGTTGGGACGACCATCGCGACGACCGGCACAAGGACCGCGACCGCGACCGCCGCCGCAGCCGTGATCGTCACGACAGGAAGTGGTGAGTCCGACCGTCGTCCCGCCGGGCCTTAGGCCCCGGCGGGACGACGATCACCGGCCACGGTCCTGACGGGCCTGGCTCCGACGAGGGGGCGATGTGGAACCGCACGCGGCGTCGATGGAGAGCCGCCTCGGCGACGGTCGTCCCGGGTGGGACCCCGAGCCCGGGGCACCCTTGGTCCCCGGGCTCCTCGCGGGGGAACGGATGACGGTCGGCTACCACCGGGAGACCTGGCTGTGCTGGTCGGTGGGCCTCTGGGCGCCGGCGGTGGTCAAGATCGTGCGCCCGGGCTGGTCGCGGCAGTGGACCGAGGCCCTCGACCGTGAGGTGCGGGCGCTGAGGAACGTGGCGCATCCCGCCGTCCCCCGGCTGCTCGGAGACGGCCGACAGAACTGCCCGCCGTACATCGCGGTGGAGTACCTCGACGGGCCGGCCCTGGACGAGTGCGTCGAGGCCGACGGTCCGTTGCCGGCGGGTGACACCGCCCGACTGGGCGTCCTGGTTCTCGGTGCCTTGAGGGCCCTGCACGCCACGGGGAACGCCCACCTGGACATCAGCCCGGACAACGTCCTGCTCGTCGATCGCCGGCCCCGGCTGGTCGATCTCGGTGCATCCCGCCCGCTGGGTTCCGAGCTGCAGCCCGGGGAGGAGTTCGGCACCGACGGGTTCATCGCCCCCGAGCTCGCGGGCGCTCCCGGGGGCCGGGTGACCGCGGCAATGGACGTCTACAGCCTCGGTGCCACTCTGCTGGCGGTCCTGGACGAGGCCAGCGACGGCGCCGACCACATGGCCGACCGGTTGGCGGCCCTCACCGCCTCCGATCCCGACCGCCGCCCCGGCGTCGACCTCGCGATGTCCTCGCTGAGCCGGTGCGCGGGAGCAGGGGCAGCCCCGCCGTGGCCGCGGTGGGCCGATCGGCACCTGCCTCGACCGCCGCGCCGCCGTCGGGCACGGCGGCCCGGGCTCACCAGCGTCGCGCGCGGCTGATCGACCGGATGCGTGGCGGCTCGACCGGATGCGTGGCGGCCCGCTGGTCCCGGTCTGGGGGTCGAGGCGTCGCTCAGAACGGACCGGCGGCACCCAGAGCGCCGGCCTGGGACCGGTAGCGGGCGCCCGTCACCAGGACGTGGTCCACGACGGCGTCGGCCAGCCAGGCCACCGGACCGGTCGCGGCCATCAGCTCGTCCGGGCGCCGTCCGGGGGCCCAGACCTCGAGGTCCTGCAACCCGGCCACGGCGGCCACCGCAGCCACGCAGGCGTCGGCCGGGGACAGAGCAGCAACCTCCTCATCCGGCAGGCGCGCCCGGTCGCGGTCGGTCTCCTCCGGGCGCAGGTCGGCGTAGCGCCGACCGAACCCGAGCGGCCCGGAGCGGCGTTCCCACCGGCCTGAGGACACGTTGGCCGCCGCGACGTCCCGCAACCCGATCCGCTTCTCGTCCAGCCAGCCGTCGAGGGACCTCTCGGGCTCGACCGCGATCGCGGCCAGCAGCCGGTCGGCGGGATCGAACCCGGTGGGTGTGGGATCGATGACGACGCTGTCCTCGGCCGACTCCACGCGGCCCGCGAGCGCGAGATCCAGCAGGAGGCCCCCGCGGACCGCGGTTCCGCACAGCAGCATCTGTGACAGGCGCCCGCTCTCGCCCAGGCACAGCGACGCGATGCGCACCGACACCCCGCGGGTCAGGTCCACGGTGGCAGGCTAGGCGCCGGGCGCGAGTTCGGGTACGTGACCGCGGCCCACCTAGACTCGGCAGACGTGTCCCGCGAACCCATGATCGCTCCCAGCCTGCTGTCGGCGGACTTCGCCCGGCTGGCCGAGGAGACCCAGCGGGTCGCCGACGCCGACTGGCTGCACGTCGACGTCATGGACGCGCACTTCGTGCCGAACCTGACGCTCGGCCTTCCGGTGGTGCAGGCCATCCAGGCGGTGAGCCCGATCCCGCTCGACTGCCACCTGATGATCGACAACCCGGAGCGCTGGGCGCCCGGCTACGCCGAGATCGGCGCGTACAACGTCACCGTGCATGCCGAGGCGTGCACCGAGCCCCGCGCCGTCGCCCGCGACATCCGGGCGGCGGGCGCGCTTGCCGGACTGGCGGTCAAGCCGGGCACGCCGCTCGAGGACTACATCGACGTCCTGACCGACTTCGACACGCTCCTGGTGATGACCGTCGAGCCAGGCTTCGGCGGGCAGTCGTTCATCGCCGACGTCCTCCCCAAGGTCCGCAAGGCCCGCGAACTGGTCGACACCGGCCACCTGAAACTGTTCGTCGAGGTCGACGGCGGGATCAACGCCGACACCATCGAGCAGGCCGCCGCAGCCGGGGCCGACGTGTTCGTGGCCGGTTCAGCCGTCTACGGCGCCGAGGATCCGGCGAAGGCGATCGCCGCGCTGCGGGCCCAGGCCGCCGCGGCGATGTCCGGGTGAGCAGCAGGGACGCCGAACGCCGTGCCAGTGCTCGGGCGCACGAGTCCAGCGCCAGTGCTCGGGCGCACGAGTCCAGCGCCATGGCCCGCGCGCGCGAGCTCGGTGAGTCCGTCCTCGGCACGACCAGCCCCAACCCGGCCGTGGGTGCGGTGGTCCTGGCCGCTGACGGGACGCCGGTGGGGGAGGGTGCGACGGCCGCGCCGGGCGGTCCGCATGCCGAGGTGACCGCACTGGCGCAGGCCGGTGAGCGGGCCCGTGGCGGCACCGCCGTCGTCACCCTGGAGCCCTGTGCGCACACCGGCCGCACCGGCCCGTGCGCCGACGCCCTGCTGGCCGCCGGCATCGTCCGCGTCGTCGTCGCCGTGCCCGAGCCCACCGAGCTGGCCGGTGGGGGAGCGGACCGGTTGCGGGCCGCCGGGGTGGACGTCGAACTGGGCGTGGAGCAGGCCGAAGCCGAGGCCGGTGCGCTGTCGGGCTGGCTGACCGGCGTCCGGGAGCAGCGGCCGTTCGTCGTCTGGAAGGTCGCCGCCACCCTCGACGGGCGGGTCGCCGCCGCCGACGGCACGAGCCGCTGGATCACAGGGGACCAGGCACGCGCGGCCGTCCACCGGCTGCGCGCCACCTGCGACGCCGTCGTCGTCGGATCGGGGACGGCGCTGGCCGACGACCCGCAGCTCACCGTCCGCGACGCCGACGGCCGGAACCTCGCGCGGCAGCCCCTGCGGGTCGTCGTCGACCGCCGGGACCGCCTGCCGGCGACCGCCCGGGTACTGGACGACGCGGCCCCCACGCACGTGAGCCGGGCCGCGAACCCGGCCACCCTGCTCGCCGAACTCTTCGACCGCGACGTGCGGCGAGTGCTCCTCGAGGGCGGCCCGACACTCACCGCCGCGTTCCTGCGCGACGGCCTCGTCGACGAGGCCGTGGTGCATCTCGCACCGACGTTCCTCGGTGCGGGTCCCTCCCTGGTGGGGGACCTGGGAATCAGCACGATCAGCGACGCGCTGTCCCTGTCGCTCGTCGACGTCACCCCGTTGGGCGGGGACGTGCAGATACGCCTGCGCCCGACCCGTCACACTGGGGGTCACCAGCACGCGGACGGAAGGAGTTGAGGTGTTCACCGGCATAGTCGAAGAGGTGGGCACCCTCGTCGTCCGCGAGGACCAGATCGCCGGGGGGCAAGCCATAGCGGCCGTCCTGCAGATCCGCGCGCGCACGGTGCTCCAGGACGTCTCCCTCGGCGACTCGATCGCTGTCAACGGTGTCTGCCTGACCGTCACGGGCGTGCAGCCCGACGCCGACGGCGCGGGCATCTGGAGCACCGACGTCATGGCCGAGACCCTGAGCCGCAGCAGCCTGGGCTCGATGACCGCCGGAGCCCCGGTGAACCTGGAGCGCGCGGTCACCCCGCACACCCGTCTCGGAGGGCACCTCATGCAGGGCCACGTCGACGGGATCGGCGCGATCCTCGGCCGCGTCCCCGGCGAGCACTGGGAGGTCGTGCGGATCGCCCTGCCGGCCGACCTCGCCCGTTACGTCGTCGAGAAGGGCTCGATCGCCGTCGACGGCGTCTCGCTCACCGTCAGCGCGGTCAGCGCCACAGACATCCCCGAGCCCTGGTTCGAGGTCAGCCTCATTCCCACCACCCTCCGCGAGACCACGCTCGGTGCGCGCGACCCGGGGGAGCCCGTCAACCTGGAGGTCGACGTGATCGCCAAATACGTGGAGCGACTGATGGGAGGCCGATCATGACCAGCCCACTGGCGCGTCTGGACTCCATCGAGACCGCCATCGCCGCCATCAAGGACGGTCGTCCGGTCATCGTCATCGACGACGAGGACCGCGAGAACGAGGGCGACCTGATCTTCGCCTCCGAGTTGGCGACGCCGGACCTGGTCGCCTTCATGGTCCGGTACACCTCGGGCTACATCTGCGTCGCCGTGACCGAGGGCGACGCCGACCGGCTGGACCTGCCCCCGATGTTCCGGGTCAACCAGGACCGCCGCGGCACCGCCTACACCGTCACGGTGGATGCCCGTGAGGGCGTCACCACCGGGATCTCCGCCTCCGACCGGGCGCACACGATCCGGCTGCTCGCCGACGCGTCGACCACGTCGGCCGACCTCGCGCGGCCCGGTCACATCGTGCCGCTGCGGGCCAAGGATGGCGGTGTGCTGCGTCGACCGGGCCACACCGAGGCCGCCGTCGACCTCGCGGTACTGGCCGGGCTGCGCCCCTCCGGGACGCTGTGCGAGGTCGTCAGCGAGAAGGACCCCACCGGCATGGCCCGTGGCGAAGAGCTCCGCGTCTTCGCCGACGAGCACGACCTCTGCATGATCTCGATCGCCGACCTCATCGCCTACCGCAAGCGCTTCGACAAGCTGGTCGAGCGGGTCGCCGAGGCGAGCGTCCCGTTGGCGGCCGGCACCTTCACCGCGGTCGGGTACGCGAGTTCCTACGACGACCGCGAGCACGTCGCGTTCGTCTACGGCGACATCAATTCTCCGGACGGGGCGGGCCCCGGCGAGGACGTGCTCGTCCGCGTCCACTCCGAGTGCCTCACCGGCGACGTCTTCGGCTCGCTGCGCTGTGACTGCGGGCCGCAGCTGCAGGCCGCGCTCGCCGCCGTCGCGCAGGAGGGCCGCGGCATCGTGCTCTACATCCGTGGGCACGAGGGCCGTGGCATCGGCCTGCTGCACAAGCTGCAGGCCTACCAGCTGCAGGACGCCGGCGCGGACACCGTCGACGCCAACCTCGACCTCGGGCTGCCCGCCGACGCCCGCGACTACGGCACCGGTGCGCAGATCCTGGTCGACCTCGGCGTGCACACGATGCGGCTGCTGACCAACAACCCGGCCAAGCGCGCCGGCCTCGAGGGCTATGGCCTGCGGGTCACCGGCCGGGTTCCGCTGCCCAGCCACGTCACCGCGGAGAACCTGAGCTACCTGCGGACCAAGCGGGACCGGATGGGCCACCTGCTCGACATCATCGAGCCGGAGACCGAGTCGGGTCCGGCCGACGTCCCGGCCGGCGTGCCCCTGCGCGTCGACGAGCAGCCCTCATGAGCGGAACCGGGGCTCCCGTGGTCGAGCCGGTCGACGCCGCGGGGCTGACCCTCGGCATCGTCGCCACGACCTGGCACGCCGAGATCACCGACCAGCTCCTCGAGCGGGCCGTGGAGGCCGCCCGGGCCAGCGGCGTGACCACCCCGACGGTGGTCCGCGCTCCCGGCGCGGTCGAGTTGCCCGTCGTCGCCCAGGCCCTGGCCGAGCGGTACGACGCGGTGGTCGCTCTGGGCGTGGTCATCCGCGGCGGCACCCCGCACTTCGAGTACGTGTGTGACGCGGTGACCGCCGGGCTCACCCGGGTCGCCCTTGACGCGGGCAAGCCCGTCGGCAACGGCGTCCTCACCTGCGACACCGAGGAGCAGGCCCGCGACCGGGCCGGGCTGCCCGGCTCTGCCGAGGACAAGGGCTGGGAGGCCACGATCGCCGCGCTCGCCACCGCCCTGACGCTGCGCGGGCTGCGCACGCCGCAGCGGGCGACCGGCTTCTCCGCCTCGCCCACCGGCGTACTCCGGGACGGCCGGCTGTGAAGACCTTCGACGAGCTGTTCGCCGAACTGGCCGGCAAGGTCGCCGCCGACGAACCGGGATCCGGCACCGTGCAGGCCGTCCGTGACGGTGTGCACGCCGCCGGCAAGAAGGTCGTCGAGGAGGCCTCGGAGGCCTGGATGGCCGCCGAGCACGAGACGAACGAGCGGACAGCGGAGGAGATCAGCCAGCTCCTCTACCGGATCCAGGTGCTCATGCTGACCCGCGGGCTGACGCTGGACGACGTCTACGCTCACCTCTGATCTTGGTTTCCCGATCCCCTGAAGGAGCTCGTCCCGTGCTGCGCATCGCCGTGCCCAACAAGGGCGTCCTGAGCGAGCCCGCCGCGGAGATGCTCGCCGAGAGCGGGTACCGCCAGCGCCGCAGCACCAAGGACCTCGCGGTCTACGACCCCGACAACGACACCGAGTTCTTCTACCTGCGCCCGCGCGACATCGCCGTCTACGTCGCCGCGGGCACCCTGGACGTCGGCATCACCGGGCGCGACATGCTCTTGGAGACCGCGCCCGACAGCGGCGAGGGGCGCGCGGCCGTCGAGGTCATGCCGCTGGGCTTCGGCCGCTCGTCCTTCCGGTTCGCCACGCCGGTGGAGTCCGGGATCGAGCGGATCGACCAGCTGGCCGGCAAGCGGATCGCCACTGCCTACCCGGTGCTGCTGCGGCGCCACCTCGAGGAGTCCGGGATCGAGGCCGGCGTGGTCAAGCTCGACGGCGCCGTGGAGACCGCCTGCCGGCTCGGCGTGGCCGATGCGGTGTGCGACGTCGTGGAGACCGGGACGACGCTGCGCGCCGCGGGCCTGCACATCATCGGCGAACCGGTGCTCACCAGCGAGGCCATCCTCGTCCGCCGGGAGGGCGCGGAAGAGATCCCGGCGGTGGCGCAATTGCGTCGCAGGCTGCGCGGGGTGATGGTGGCCCGCCAGTACGTGCTGCTCGACTACGACTGCCCGAACGAGCTCCTGGAGAAGGCCACGGCGGTGACGCCCGGTCTCGAGGGGCCGACGGTGAGCCCGCTGCAGACGCCGGGGTGGTCGGCGGTCCGGGCGATGGTGCGGCAGACCGACACCAACCGGGTGATGGACGAGCTCTGGGAGCTGGGCGCCCGAGCCATCCTGGTCACCAGCATTCACGCCTCACGCATCTGAAGAAGGACCCCGCTGCCCCCGCCACTCGCAGGCTCGCGGCGGAACCCCGCAGCGGGGCCGATCGTCAGACCCTCGTGCGCATACTGCTGCCGCTGCTGACCCTGCTCGCTCTGCTGACCGGCTGCGCCCAGTCGGCGGCGGACACCGGTGCCGACGGTTCGGAGAACGGGACGGCGGCGCCGGACGGGAACGGCGCGGCCGGCGGGATCTCCCGGGCCGAGAACGATCTGGTCGTCCGGGTGGACCGCGGCGACGGTACGGCGCCGGAGAGCTGGACCCTGACCTGCGTCGCCTCCGCCGCCGGCACCCACCCGCATGCCGAGGCCGCCTGCGCGCACCTGAAGGGGATGGCCGACCCGTTCGCCCCGATCCCCGACGACGTCGCCTGCACCGAGCAGTACGGCGGCCCCCAGTCCGCGCACATCGCCGGCCTCTGGGGTGGCGAGTCCGTGGACCTCGAGGTCACCCGGGTCGACGGCTGCCGGATCAGCCAGTGGGACAGCCTGGGCCCGCTGCTCCCCGCCCCGGTCGGGGTCGAACCGCCGGCCTGACCGGACGCCAAGCGCCGAGAGCCCCTTCTCCCGTGCGGAGAAGGGGCTCTCGGCGTCGTGGGCTAGTGGTCGCGCGTGGTCCGGTCGACCAGGTCGATCGCGGTGCACAGGCCGAGGGCCATGGCTCGGCCGCTGGTCGAACCGGTGGCCAGCAGACCGGCGACGGCCGGTGCAAGCGGGCGTTCACCGACCAGGCCGTGCAGCACGGCCGCGTACTCGCCGCTGACCCGGCCGCAGGCGGCGTGCCGCAGCAGGGCCCGGGACAGCTCGGTCGTGCGCCCGGCGGCCAGGGCGTAGACCCCGGCCGCGAACCGCTCCGCCGAGGGGTGCCCGAGGAGCACCAGACCGGCGATCGTCCCCGCCATGACGTCGTCCCCGGCCGGGGTGAGGCCCGGGCCGAGGCCGATCAGCCGGGTGGCCGTTCGCAGCGCCGCGTCCATGTCGGCGCGGCGCACGGCTCCGCGCAGGGCCGCCAGCGGCCCGCCGGGACCCGTGGGGAGCCCGGGCAGGGTGAAGGCGCTGTGCGGCACACCTTCCCCGTAGAGGGCGTTTCGCAGCTGGCGCACCCCCTCCGGGAGGAGGGCCGGGCGGAGGCTGGGCAGCTTGGGGCGCGGGTTCCACCACGCCGCGGCGCTGACCGCGAGGTCGCCCACGACGATCCGGCCGCCCCCGACCTCGGCCGGAGCGCCGCTGGGCAGCGACACCAGGGGCCGCCCGTTGCTCGGGCGGAAGAGCACGCAGCCCAGCGGCAACCGGGCGGCGTCGCTGGTGAGGACCCCGACGACGTCGCCGCCGCGATCGTTGGACACCTGCAGGTACACGGCCGCCGGCACGCTCATGAGGACGCGCGCCGGCCGGACGGGCCCGCGGAGGAGTTCGGCCACACCGGTGCTGGCCGAGGCCGGCACGGCGGTCGCGGAACGGGCGGGCCGTGCGGTCCGCGCCGTGGCCTGCGCCGAGGCGCGCGGCAGAGGAATCGTGGGAAATCCGGCCTGCGCGGCTCGGCCGCGGTGCGGCGCTTCCGTATGCAGGCGGCTGCCCGGGCCATTGGTGTCATCGATGGTGCGCATGGCGGCCCTTCAGCGGAGGGACGACGGGAGGCGCCGACCCCCCGCCCGGTTCGGCCCCACTCCACCAGCAGGGGGAGGGTGGTCGCTCGTCGGGAGCGACGGCCTACCATCCAGCGGGCGGTGTGGACCCGGGTTCGAACCTATGCGGCGCGTCGCACGCCCTCTTATGGCGGAAGTCGCCAAGAATGGGGGTCGTCGTCCAGGGACACCTGACAGGATGTCGGGGTGTGGCAACCTGCTCGATGACAATGAGGGGGAAGCGTCGTGACCCAGGGTGATACCTCACTGGTGGCTTCAACGCACCGTAACGGCTCCGTTCCGTTCCGGCGTAACTGGGCTGTCGCCGAGTCGCGGGCGGAGACCACCCGGGACGACCGCACCAGCTGGCAGGAGCGGATGGGCCTGACCGTCGAGGAGGCCCTCGAGCTGCCCGGTCTGGCCGGGACGACGGTCGCCGCCGGCGCCTCCGGGCTCGGCCGCGTCGTCCGCCACATGGTGGTCGACGACCCCTCCGATCCGCTGGCCGCCGCGGGTCCCGACGTCCTCGTCGTCCTCGGGGCACGGCTCCCACCGGCCGACCCGGCCAACTGCCGGGCCCTGGTCGAGCGGCTGGACTCGATGGGCACCTCCGCCCTCGCCTTCCGCCGGACCGAGGGTCCCGCGCCCGTACCCGGCGAGGTCCTCGCCGAGGCGGACCGCCGCGGCCTGCCCGTCCTGGCGCTGCCGCCCGGCGTCCGCATGGACGAGGTGGTGTCGGAGGTCCTCGGCACCGTCGTCACCAAGCAGGGGCAGGCGCTCGCGCTGTCCTCCCGCATGGATGACGAGTTCATGGAAGTGGCCCTCACCGGGGGCGGACTGACCCAGGTCTCCCAGCGGCTGGCCGTGATGCTCGAGGGCACGGCCGTCCTGGGCCTGGGCCCCGACCGCGAGGTCGTCACCAGCGCCGGGCCGGCCGCCGACGTGGCCGAGATCAGCGACTGGCTCTGGCTGCTCGACGCGGCCGCCGACGACGCGCTCGCCGAGCTCACGCCCTCGCGGCGGCTGTCCGGGGTGCGCGCGGACCAGACCGTCGTCACCCCTGCCGACGTCCTGGCCGATGCGGACCTCTCGCCGGCCGACGGCATCCTGCTGGTGCCCGGTCACCACGAACTGCCCGGCGGGGTGGGGGAGTACGCGGTGGCGCCGATCATGGCCGGCGACCAGCGGCACGGCTGGCTGGTCGCCGTGCACCGCCACGGCGCGATGATGCTGGGTGCCGGCGGCGTCCTGGAGCGGGCAGCGGTCATCGCGGCCCTCTCGGTCATCCGCCTCCAGGCCGTGCACTCGGTGGAACTGCGCTTCCAGGGAGACCTGGTGCGCCGGCTGGTCGGCGGTTCCGTCGGCCACACCGAGCGGACACTGGCCTACACCCGGTCCTTCGGCTGGCGGCTCGACGGCCCGGTCGCCGTCCTGGTCACCGCCACCGAGACGGTCGCCGACGCGGCGGCCGACCCCACCAAGGCCCTCGACGTGCTCGACCGGCTGGCCGACGGCTGGCGGGCCGCACTCGAACCGGAGGTGGCCGGCGCCGCCGTCGCGGGACTGGCCACCGAGATCGTCACTCTGCTGCCGCTCGACGGCCGGACGCTCGAGGAGCTCTCCGCGCTCGTCTCCGCCGTCACCTCCCGGGTCAACGGCCGGCTACGGCGCGTCGGCCGGGTGCTGGGCACCGGGATCGGGCGGCCGGCGGAGTCCCTGTCGGCGCTGCGGGAGGCGCACCGGCAGGCGCAGCGGGCCCTGGGCGTGGGGCAGGAGATCCACGGCGCCGCCTCGGTCACGCACTTCGACCAACTCGGCGTCTTCCGGCTGCTGTCGCTCATCCCGGACAGCACCGAGCTGCGCACGTACGTCGACGAGGTGCTCGGCCCGCTGGCCGACGCCGCCGACGCGGACTCTGCGGACCTCCGGGAGACCCTGCGGGTCCTGCTGGAGACCAACCTCAACGTCGCGGAGTCGGCCCGCCGGCTGCACTTCCACTACAACACGATGCGCTACCGGATCGGGAAGCTGGAGCGGATGCTCGGGCCCTTCACGACCGATCCGACCCTGCGGCTGAACCTGCTGCTCGCGCTGCACGCGGCCCGGATGCGCGGCCTGGACCAGCCGCACCGGCCGCCGGTGGAGGCCGGGTACACCGCGGCGGCCGACGACGGCCTCGACTCCCTGCTCTGACTACCCGGTCCGCCGCTCCATGCACCCGGACGTCGCCGCGCTGATCGCCAGGATGGCAGCACTGCTGCGCCTGCTGGAGGACACCCGCGACCCGGCCCGGTACTTCCTGGGCACCTACCTGCGCACCACCCGTGCGGTCGCGGCGGCTCTCGACGCCGGGATGTTCGAGGACCCGGAGTGGGTCGCATGCTGGGACGTCGACTTCGCCGCCTTGTTCCTCGACGCGCTCGAGGCCTACCGGGCCGATCCGGCGGGGGTCGCTGCGCCCTGGCGGCTCGCCTTCGGCGCGAAACCCGGCCTGCCGCCGGAGGCGCACGTCTTGCTGGGCATGAACGCGCACATCAACTTCGACCTGCCGCAGTCGCTGGTCCGCATGATCCCGCCGGAGGAGTTCACCGGCCCGGGACGGCTGGAACTCCGCCGCCGCGACCATGAGCGGATCGACGCCGTCCTGGCCGCCCAGGTCGCCGAGGAGGACGTCGCCCTGCAGCTCGCAGGTGGGCGCCGGACCCTCCTGGACCGGGTGCTGGCACCGGCCAACCGCGGCGCCAGCCGGTTGTTCCTGCGCGAGTCGCGGCGGAAGGTGTGGGCCAACGCCGGCGCCCTGCACGAGGCGCGGCTACGGGGTGCGGCCGACTACGCCCTGTGTCTCGCGGACCTCGAGGCCGCCAGCGCGGCGAGGGTGGCCGACCTGCTGCGCCCGGGGCCGGTCCTGCTGCGGCTGGCCGTTCACGGCTTCGGCGTCACGCTGGCCTGAGGGATCCGTGGTGCCGGATTCCGATCGTGGGCGCAGGCTGGAGCAGCGTGCCGCGCGGACTGACGCAGGAGGAGGTCGTCCATGTCCGAGGCCGGTCGTCCCCTGGACGGCAGGATCGCTCTGGTGACCGGGGCCTCGTCCGGCATCGGTGAGGCCACCGCCGTCGCACTGGCCGAGGCGGGTGCCGTGGTCGCCGTCGGCGCCCGGCGCAAGGACCGGCTGGATGCGCTCGCCACACGGCTCCGGGACGGCGGGGCGACGGTGCTCCCGTTGGACCTCGACGTCACCGACGAGCAGGCCTGCCGCGACGCCGTCCGCCGGACCCGGGAGGAGCTCGGCGGGCTCGACGTCCTCGTCAACAGCGCCGGCCTCATGCTGCTGGGCACGATCGTCGGCGCCGACACCGAGGACTGGCGGCGGATGATCGAGACCAACGTCCTCGGGCTGATGTACATGACCCATGCGGCGATCGAGGGCCTGGTCGAGCAGGGCTCCGGGGACGTCGTCAACATCTCCAGCGTCGCCGGCCGGGTGGCCCGCAAGGGCGCCGGTGTCTACAACGCCAGCAAGTGGGCGGTGAACGCCTTCAGCGAGTCGCTGCGCCAGGAGGTGACCGGCCGGGGCGTCCGGGTCTCCCTGGTCGAGCCCGGCGCCGTGACGACGGAACTGACCGACCACATCACCCAGCCCGACGCCAAGGCCGCCTCGGTGCAGATGTACACGAGCATGCGGTCGCTGCACGCCGACGACATCGCCCGCGCGATCCTCTACGTCGTCACCCAGCCGCCGCACGTGGCGATCAACGAGATCCTCGTCCGTCCCACCGACCAGGAGCGCTGACGACTCCCGGTCGACCTACCGGTCTGCTACCTGTACGTCCGTGACCACGTTGCCCGCGCCCCTGCTCGCCGTCACCGAAGCACGCCTGCGCGACGGCCGGGTGGTGGACGTGCACTGCGCCGGCGGCGCGGTCACGGCCCTCGTGCCGACCGGGACGCTGCCCGTGCCGCCCGGCGCCGAGCTCGTGCAGGCTGCGGGCGGGCTGGTCACCGAGCCCTTCGTCGACGCCCACCTGCACCTGGACAAGGTGCGCACCCTGCCGCTCATCGGCGACGCGGCGCTGCAGGCCTACACCGCTGACGGCATGGGCGACTCGGCGCGCGGCATCGACCTCGCTCGGGCGGTCAAGCAGCACTACCGGATCGAGACCCTCCTCCCGTGCATCCGGCAGGCGCTGGCCGACGGACTGCGGAACGGCGTCCAGCACGTCCAGGCGTTCGCCGACGTCGACACCGCCGCGGGGCTGACCGGCGTGCGGGCCGTGCTCGCCGCACGGGAGGAGTTCCGGGGACGGGTCGACGTCTCCGTCGTCGCCTTCCCGCAGGACGGTGTGCTGCGGGACCCGGGGGCCGCCGAGCTGGTCGAGGAGGCGATGGCTGCCGGCGCCGACGTCGTCGGCGGCATCCCGTGGATCGAGGCCGGCACCGCCGACCAGGAGGCGCACGTGGAGTGGGCCTGCGCGCTGGCCGCCCGGCTGGGACGCCGGGTCGCGATGCTCACCGACGACGCGCCGGATCCCGCCTACGACACCACCCGCATGCTCGCCGAGGCGATGCGCCGGCACGGTCTGGAGGGGCGGGGCGTGGCCTGCCATGCCCGGGCCGTCGGGCACTACGACGACGACCGGCAGAACGCACTCCTCGACCTGGCCCGTGAAGTCGGCCTGGGTCTGGTCAGCGATCCGCACACCGGTTCGGTCGTCCTGCCCGTCGAGCGGGCCCTCCAGCGGGGCGTGGCCGTGGCGCTCGGCCAGGACGACATCGAGGACGCGTACTACCCCTTCGGCCGCCACAACCTGCTCGAGGTGGCGTTCCTGGCCGCGCACCTGCTGGACATGCGCTCGGCGCCGCAACTGGAGGTGCTCGTCGACCTGGTGACGACGTCGGCCGCGCGCGTCCTCGGCCTTCCCGGCTACGGCCTCCGCGAGGGCAGCCCCGCGGACCTCCTGGTGCACGATGCGGCGCGGACGGTCGACCTGCTCGCCCGCCACGAACCGCCGCGCGTGGACATCCGCGCCGGCCAGATCGTCAGCTGACGAGGGGCAGAAATGGCCATTTCTGCCCCTCGTTCAGTCGTGGAAGACCTCGATGTGCGCGCCCATCTCCACCAGCCGCTCGTAGAGGTGCTCGTAGCCGCGGGCGATGATGTCGACGTTGCGCAGGACCGAGGTCCCCTTGGCGGCCAGCATGGCCAGCAGGATGCAGACGGCGGGGCGCAGTGCCGGCGGGCAGACGACCTCCGCGCTCGACCAGCGGGTGGGTCCGGTGACCAGCACGCGGTGCGGGTCCAGGAGCCGGACGTCGGCGCCGAGCCGGGTCAGGTCCGACAGGTGGATGGCGCGGTTGTCGTAGACCCAGTCGTGGATCAGCGTCGAGCCCTCGGCCTGGGCCGCGATGACGGCGAAGAACGGCAGGTTGTCGATGTTGAGGCCCGGGAACGGCATCGGGTGGATCTTGTCGATCGGTGCCCGCAGCACCGACGGCGAGATCGTGATGTCGGCCAGCCGGGTGTGCCCGTTGTCGGCGAGGTAGTCGGGGGAGAGCTCGTAGCGCAGCCCCATCTCGGCGAGCACGGCGAGCTCGATCTCCAGGAAGTCGATCGGCGCCCGGCACACGGTGAGCTCCGACCCGGTCACGATGCCCGCGGTGAGCAGGCTCATCGCCTCCACCGGGTCCTCGCTGATCGTGTAGTCGACGTCCGCGTCGAGCACCGGCCGGCCGTGCACCACCAGCGTGGTCGTGCCGAGTCCCTCGATGCCGACGCCGAGCAGCTGCAGGTACAGGCAGAGGTCCTGGACCATGTAGTTGGAGCTGGCGTTGCGGATCGTGGTCGTGCCGTCGGTGCGGGCAGCGGCCAGGAGCGCGTTCTCGGTCACGGTGTCGCCGCGCTCGGTCAGCACGATCGCCCTCGCCGGGGCGCCGGTGTGCGTCACGGTCGCGTGGTACTCGCCGGCCCGGGCCTCGATCTCCAGGCCGAACGGGCGCAGCGCGATCATGTGCGGCTGCACGGTCCGGGTGCCCAGGTCGCAGCCGCCGGCGTAGGGCAGCTGGAAGGTCTGCGCCCGGTGCAGCAGCGGGCCG
This sequence comes from Blastococcus sp., assembly GCA_025963345.1. Classification (GTDB taxonomy): domain Bacteria; phylum Actinomycetota; class Actinomycetes; order Mycobacteriales; family Geodermatophilaceae; genus Blastococcus_B. Next base: position 17,162 of record JAOPUS010000029.1, read on the forward strand.
AGGAACATGATGATGCTGCGGGTGCGGCGGGCGGCGTCGGCGTCGATCCCGGCCAGGTCCAGATCGGCGGGGACGACGAGCGTGAGGTCATGGCCGGTCGCATCCCACGTGGCGGAGACGCCGATCGAGCGCAGCACGTCGAGGATGCGCTCGACCTCGACGATGCGGGCCACGTTGCGCAGCGTCGTCCGGCCGCGGTTGAGCAGTGCGGCGCACAGCAGTGCCACCGCCGCGTTCTTCGACGACTTCACGACCACGCTTCCGCGCAGCGGACGGCCGCCCTCGACCCGCAGGTGGGTGGGGCCGGTCGGGCCGAGGTTGATCAGCTCGCTCTCCAGCGCCGTGGAGAGGCGGCTGAGCAGTTCGAGGGTGAGGTTCTGCCCGCCCTGCTCGATCCGGGCGACGGCGCTCTGACTGGTGCCGAGACGGTCGGCGAGCTGTTGCTGGGTGAGCCCGCGATGGCGGCGGGCGTCGCGGACGAGGGAGCCGATGCGCCGCATGACGCTGTCGGCGGGAAGATCGGTGAGCGTCACAGGGACACATTATCTCGCATGTGAGATGACACCCGGGACCGAGCCGCCGTGTGTCGCGGACGGTCAGAATGCACTGGTGGACGTACTCGTGACCGGCGGCACCGGTCGGCTCGGTCAGCGGCTCATCGGTCCCCTTCAGGCGGCCGGACACTCCGTCAAGCAGATGTCGCGGCGCGGCACCGGCCCCGGCGGCGTCCGGGGCGACCTGGCCGCCGGACGCGACCTGGCGACGGCACTCGCGGGGGCGGAGGTGGTCGTGCATGCGGCGAGCGACCCGCGTGGGGACCCGTGGCAGGTGGACGTCGCCGGCACGCGGCGCTTGGTCGAAGCTGTCGACCGCGACCGGCTGCAGCACCTGGTCTACGTCTCGATCGTGGGCGTGGACAAGATTCCCTACGGCTACTACCGCGCCAAGTTCGCCGCCGAGCAGGTGCTGCTGGCCTCGGGTCTGCCCGTGACCCTGCTGCGGGCCACCCAGTTCCACGACTTCGTCGACGTCCTGCTCGACTCCGCCCGCCGGGGCCCGGTGCTCCCCGTGCCGATGGGCTGGCGGGTGCAGCCGGTCGACGTCGGCGAGGTCGCCGACTACGTGACCGAGGTGTGTGCCGCTCCGCCGGCCGGCGGTGTGGTCGAGTTCGGCGGCCCGGAGGACCTGTCGGCAGCCGATCTGGCCCGCGCCTGGGCGTCGGCCCGCGCTCCGGGCGCCCACGTGGTGGCGACCCCGGTGCCCGGGAAGCTGAGCGCGGCCTTCCGGGACGGCGCCGCGCTGCCCTCCTCCGGTGCCCGGGGACGCCGGACCTACGCCCAGCACCTGAACGGCTGAACGGCCGGCCGACCGCAGGGTTCCTGCCACCTGTCGGAGCGGAACGGACCTCCTGGACGCGCTGTCCGATACCCGCCGGAAAGCGTCCGAGGGGCCGCCTAGGGTTCGACCGTGAACACCGGGTCAGCCGCGCCGCCGAGCGGCCGCACCATCCTCGCCGTCGTCGTCACGCTCCTCGCCTGGGCGTCGGCCTTCGTGGCGATCCGCGGGGTGGGGGAGGACTTCTCCCCGGGGGCGCTGGCGCTCGGCCGGCTGCTGATCGGCACGGCGGTCCTCGGGGTGCTGCTGGCCGGGCGCGGCTGGATCCGGCCGACGGGCCGGGAGTGGGCGCTGCTGGTCGTCTGCGGCGTCGGCTGGTTCGGCGTCTACAACGTGTCCCTCAACGCCGCCGAACAGCACCTGGACGCCGGCACGACGGCGATGCTGGTCAACATCGGCCCGATCCTGATCGCGGTCTTCGCCGGGCTGCTCCTGGGCGAGGGGTTCCCGCGCTGGCTCGTGGCCGGCATCGCCGTCGCCTTCGCGGGTGTCGTGCTGATCGGGGTGGCCACGCGCAGCGCCGAGACCGAGCTCGTGGGCGTCGTCCTGTGCGTGGTCGCAGCGGTCACGTACGCGGGCGGGGTGGTCGCCCAGAAGCCGCTCCTGCGGCGCCTGCCGGCCCTGCAGGTGACGTTCACCGCCTGCGCGAAGGGCGCCGTCTGCTGCCTGCCGTGGGCCGGCGCGTTGGTCGACGAGCTGGGCTCGGCACCGGCCGGATCCGTCGCGGTGATGGTCTACCTCGGCGCGGTGCCGACGGCGCTGGCGTTCAGCACCTGGGCGTACGCGCTCAGCCGGATGGATGCCGGGAAGCTCGGCGTCACCACGTACCTGGTCCCGCCCCTGGTGATCCTCCTGGGCTGGCTGCTGCTCGACGAGGTGCCGCCGGCGCTCGCCCTGGTCGGCGGAGCCATCTGCCTCGCCGGGGTGGGTCTGTCCCGCCGCCGCACGCGCGTCCGGCCGCCGGTGCCCGTACCGCAGGAGGCCAGCCCCACCGTCTGAGGGATCGGTCGGTTCAGAGGTAGGCGCGCGGGCCCACTGCGGGGTCCCGAGATGTCGTGGGCGATCAGCCGCAGCCACCTGCCGTGCTCGCCCCGTGCCCACGGCTCGACACCGGTCTCGTGTGTGCCGGAGACGAGTTCGTCGCGGTGCGCTGGGTCCGCGTCCGCCGGTCCATGTCGTCGACCTCGAAGGTGACATTCGCGTGCTCGCGGCCCGCTGGGGCATCCCGGGACGGGTGCGGATCACCACGCTGGTCCCGTCCAGTCCATAGTTGACGGGCAGGATCAGCGGATGGTGCTCAGCGTTTCCCCTCGATGCGGCCGATCTCGTGGGACGCCAGGAGGCGATGGCACTCCTCGGTCGGAATGACCTGCACGGTCGGGTCGGACTCTCCGGCTGCGGTGTTCGACATGCGCCCATCCTCGCCATGACCGTCCGCCGATGCGCCGGGCAGGGCGCTGATGGGCTGGGCAGTGATGGGGTAGGCACGAAGCGGACGCGTCGTCGGCGCGCCCGGGGAACTCAGAGCCAGGAGGTTCCCGTGGAGGAGCAGGACTGGGTGCAGGTGGTGGCCGCGGCCACGCGGGCGCCGTCGATCCACAACACGCAGCCGTGGCGGTTCGTCGCGGCTCCGGACCGGCTCGATGTGTACCTCGACACCGACCGCGCGCTGCCGGTCCTCGACCCGACCGGTCGACAGCAGATCATCAGCTGCGGCAGCGCCCTGGAGTTCGCCGTCGTCGCCCTGGCCGCCGCCGGGTCCGCCGCCGAGGTGGACCTGATGACCGACGACACCGATCCGGACCATCTGGCCACCGTGCGGGTGACCGGCGCTCACGAGGCTTCGGACGAGGACCGTGCCCTGGCCGCGGCGATCAACCGCCGGCACACCGTCCGGGCGCCGTTCCAGCCGCGCGCTGTGCCCGAGGAGCTGGTCGACCGCCTGCAGCGTGAGTCCGGTGCCTTCGGGACGTGGTTCAAGCCGATCTCCCGGTCGGAGGAGGAGGTCGCGACGGTCTTCCTCATCTCCCGGGCCGAGGAGATGGAGCAGAGCGACCCCGCCTACGTCGCCGAGCTGGAGAGCTGGATGCGCACCGACCCGGCCGCCGTTGACGGCGTCCCGGTGGACGCCGTCCCGGCCGAGGACCCGCATGCCCGCCCGTCGAACTGGCTCATCCGCGACTTCGTGGTCGGCCAGCGGGAGCCGCAGCACGCCTTCCTCGAGGCCGGGGACCCCGACGCTCCGCCGCCGGACGTGGAGCGGCCGACCGTCGTCCTCATGGGCACAAACGGGGACGACCGGTACGCCTGGCTACTGTCCGGCCGGGCCCTCGGCAGGGTGCTGCTGCAGGCCACGGCCGCGGGGGTGGCGGCCTCACCGCTCACCCAGGCCCTCGACTGGCCGGCGACCCGCACCCGGATGCAGTCACGGCTGTCCCTCGTCGGGCATCCGCAGATGCTCCTGCGCATGGGGTACCCGCCCGAGACGGCCGGGCACGCGGTCAGTGGCCGCCGTCCGGTCGCCGACGTGCTGCGGTTCCTGCCCGCGGGGGGCTGAGCGCGCCGCTCAGTCCCGGCGACGCCGGGTGTGGGTCGCCCAGGGATCGTCGGTCTCCGGATCGCTCTCGCCGGGCGGATCGCCCGGGCCGGGCGCCGTCGTGCCGGCGTCCCGGCGGGCGGCTGCCTCCAGTGCGGCGTCGCGCTCGAGGGCCCGCTCGGCCCTGTCCGCCCGTGCCGCGTCGCGCTCCGCCCGCCGGTCCGGCCGGTCGGCCGACCGGGGCCCGGCGATGCGCCAGAGCATCGTCCCCGCCAGTGCCAGGCCGAGGGGGAGGACGTAGCCCGCCACACGCTCGGTGCCCCCCTCGCCCAGGTACTCGGTGACACCGGTCAGGAAGAAGACCGTGGCGGCCGTGCCGACCAGGCCCAGCAGCGCCAGCGTCGTCCCGAGGGCCTCCGACCGGGGCCGCACGGCGTAGGCCAGCGCGATCAGCCCGAGCCCGCCGCCGACCAGGTACGCGACGGCTCCGATCGCGTGCACCAGCGAGTTGCCGTCGGTCGGGAAGACCCCGACGAGCAGGACCCCGACCGCGGCGGCACCCAGCAGCACCGGCGCGACCTGCGCGGCCCCACGCAGCAGCACCGGCCGGAGCAGCAGTGTGCCGGCCAGGATGAGTGCCGCCTGCACCACGAACGAGGCGTTCATCAGCTGGTGCGCGGCTGAATCGCTCGCGCCGAGAGCACTGATGACGTCGTCGGTGCGCGAGTAGGCGCCCTCATAGCGGGACTGGGCGATCGTCTCCACGAGGAAGAACTGCAGCGTCAGCAGCCAGGCCAGAGCACCCCAGCGGAGGCGGTTCGGGTTCACGGCATCCATGCTCCCAGGCCGGCGGCAGGCTCCCGGGCCTGGATCCGGGCGAGGACGGCGTCGTACTGCGGCCGGGAGAGCCAGGACGGGTTGCTCCCCGCCGGCATGCGGAGCACCTCGGCGTCGCGGGCGCCGGGGTCGGCCAGCAGTTCCGCGCGGTCGACCGGTTCGGCCAGCAGCGTCAGGCGCACGGACACGACCGGTCCGGAGCTGTCCCGCTTCGGCGGCCCGGACAGTTCGCCCAGGGCGTGCACCCCCGGCCGGTCGCGGCCACTCAGCCACAGCACGCACGGCTGACCGGCAGCCATCAGGTCCAGCCGGTACGACGGGCGCAGGCACCGGGGCAGCTGCTGCTCGGTGCCGGGGCGCCAGCCGGGGACGAGGTCTGACGGTGGTCGGCTCGTCTTCACCACCCAGCAGGCGACATCGTCGCGAGTCAGTCTTCTCACGGGAGAAGAGAACCAGTCGATCGCCACCGGCACCCGCTCGGAGGGGGACCCATGGGGGTGCTCTTTGCGTAGACCAGAGGCAGGCCTCGCCGGGTAGCGGGAGGCTTGGTGGGCCAATGCTTGGGCCGCCACGCGTTCTACGCTGGAGTGGTGACGATCAGTGAGACGCCTCAGCCTCCTGTCGATTCCGGGGACATGCTCGCCCTGGAGCGGCAGGTGTGTTTCGCCCTGTCCGTGGCCGCTCGCAACGTGGTCGCCGTCTACCGGCCCGTGCTCGAGCCGCTCGGGCTGACCCATCCGCAGTACCTGGTGATGCTGGCGCTGTGGCAGCACGGGCCGCTGTCGGTCAAGGAGCTGTCCGGTCTGCTGCAGTTGGACCCTGGCACCCTCTCGCCGCTGCTCAAGCGGCTGGAGGCGGCCGGACTGCTTCGCCGGGAGCGTGATCCGAAGGACCAGCGGAACCTGGCGCTGGCCCTGACCGACAAGGGCAAGGCGCTACGCGCCGAGGCGGAGATGATCCCCGCCGGCATCGTCGAGCGTCTCGGCATGCCGATCGAGGAGCTGATGTCGCTGCACGTGGCACTGACCCGGGTGATCGCCGCCTCCCAGCAGGCCTTGGCGCCCCCCGCCGTGGGGGGTGGGCCACCGGAGACCACGGTTGCCTGACCCGGAGCCTTTGTTAGTCCGCTAACAGTTGGTGCCCCAACCCTTCGCGTGCATGGCATTGCGGGGGACCATGAAGGTGTGAGCCACATCGACCAGGAGAGAGTCGTCATGGGAGGTCCGGAAGCGGATCGCGGAGCGCCGGCCGAGCCCATCGTTCGTCCGGCCCCACACCGGTGGTTCTGGTACGCCCTTGGTGGCGGGCTGCCCGAGCGCAACCGCGGCTGGGTGTTGCACGACACCACGACCGGCACCTGGTGGCTGCGCCACATCGCACGCACACTCGTCCAGGTCGCCATTCCCATCGGCCTGGTGATGGCGCTGCTGCCCGCCGGGTGGGGTCTGCGCGCGGCCGCAGCGGGCGGCGGGTTGGCCCTCGCGCTGTTCTACTCCCTGGCCTACATGTTCGAGACCACCGAGAACCGGGTCGTGAAGGCCGGCTACCCGGCGGGTACCGCGACCGCACATCGGGAACGCGCCGGCCTGGGGCGGCAGCAACGGGAGAGCCAGCGCAAGCGGGCCGCCGCGGCCAAACGCGCCGCCCGCTACCGCAACCGCGCCGGCCACTGACCGACGGGGACAGCCGGGAACGGCGACCGGCCGGTTCGGACCGGCCCAACCCCCGTGGGTCAGCGCGGCTCGAGGCGGGCCGCGGGCAGCCAGGCCTCGACGAGCACCGGGCCGTGCGGTCCGGTGACGGTGTAGGCCACCCGGCCCTGCCAGGCGCCGCCCCGCTGTCGCCACTCGACGAGCAGGCCCGGCCACGTGCCAGGGAACTCCGGAGGGTCGCGTACCCAGCAGTGCCGGCCCGTCCCGCCGTCGCCGGCAGCGGCGTAGGACTGGCCGGGGTCCGGGGCGGCGGTGGGCGCCGGCACCTCGGCGCGGATCCCGGAGGCCGCCGCCCGCTCGCCGAGGGAGCGACCCCCTCGCCCTGGAGTCATTCCGCCGGCCATGGCAGCAGTCTCGCACGGCAGTCGAACATGCGTTCGAGGACACCCGCCGCGGGATCAGTCGGCGGCAGGCCGCCCCGAGACGCCGTCGGCGAGGGTCCGGGCGACGGTCTGAACGAGGGCATGCGCGGCCAGATCGTCCACGAGGACCGACAGCGGCAGCGACCAGTTCGGCCGGTCGCCGGCGCCGGGCATGTTGGGCCGCCGCAGTTCGCCGATCGCGTCCTCCAGAGTCGCCGACAGCAGCATGGACGGAGCCCGGGCCAGCAGCCGATGCGCCTGCTCCACCGCCTGCTCGACCGGCGCGTCGTCGGGCAGCCCGGGCACGTGCGCCAGCAGCGACGTCCGGCCGCGCTCGAGCTCCTCCTCGGTCCCGGTGCCGTACTCGCGCTGCTCCTCGACGTCCTTCCCCGTCCAGAGCCCGGCGACCGTCGGCAGGTCGTGCGTGGTGATGGCAGCCATGGCCTCGGCCGGCCACTCGGCGGGGGCGTCGTCCTCGAACCAGAGCAGCCGGTAGGAGAGGACGCCGTGCTCGGCCATGGCCTCGCGGACGCCGTCCTCCACCGTGCCGAGGTCCTCGCCGACCACGAGCGCCTGCGCTCGGTGGCTCTCCAGCGCCACGATGTCCAGCAGGTCCTCCGACGGGTACCGGACGTAGGCGCCGTCGGCCGCCGATCCGCCGGCCGGCACCCACCAGAGCCGGAAGAGCCCCATGACGTGGTCGATCCGCAGGCCGCCGGCGCCGGCCATCGTGGCGCGGATCGACTGGATGAACGGCTCGTAGTCCGCGTCCCGCAGCCGCCAGGGGGTCAGCGGCGGGGAGCCCCAGTCCTGGCCCTGGGAGTTGAACGCGTCCGGGGGCGCGCCGACGCTGACCCCCTCGGCGAGCACCTCCTGCCAGGCCCAGGCATCCGCGCCGCCTCCGGCGACGCCGATCGGCAGGTCCTGGATGACGGTCATGCCGTGGGTGGCGGCGGTGAACTGCAGCTCCAGCGCCCACTGCAACCAGGCGTGGAAGGCGACGACGGCGCCGTGCTGCTCGACGTAGCGGGCGAGCTCCGGGCCCTGGGGACGACGCAGCTCCTCGGGCCAGGTGTGCCAGTCGCCGCCGTGCTCCTCGGCGATCGCGGCCCAGGTCGCCCAGTCCTGCAGCGTCTGCCCCTGCTCCTCCCGCCACCGGGTGAACGCCTCGCCGCCACCGTGGGCGAAGAAGATGCGCATCAGCACCTCGCGCTTGCGGGCCCAGATCGCGTCGCGGTCGATCAGTGGCCCCTCGGACAGCGCCCGCCCGGTGTCTTCCTCGAGGTCGACCGCCTCGGCGCCGGGCACCTCGGAGACCCGCAGGTAGATCGGATTCCGGAAGCGGCGGGTGGCCGGCAGGTAGGGGCTGGCCTCCTGCCCGGCGGTCGGGGCGACGGCGTGCAGGGGGTTGATCAGCAGGAATCCGGCGCCCTGGTCGGCGGCCATCCGCCGGACGGCACGGAGGTCGGCGAGGTCGCCGATGCCCCAGCTCGCCCGGCTCCGGGTCGCGTAGAGCTGCACCGCCCAGCCCCAGGCGCGGTCGTCGGGCAGCCAGCAGCGGCCGGGGGAGACGATCAGCCGGCGCCGGCGGCCCTCGGGGGACTGCAGCCAGTGGTAGCCGAGCGGGAAGTCGGCCGGCAGCTCGCCGTCGACGTGCCGCACCTCGCCGTCCTCGCAGACGACGTCGGCCTCGTCGACCTCCAGCGAGTCGCCGGGGCGGGCGACGATCGGTGCGCGCTCCTCGAGGTCGGCCGGTGGTGTGCCGATCACCTCGCGAAGACGGTCGATGGTGACCGGTGCGACGTGGTGCTCCTTGTCCAGCGCGTCCAGCCAGCTCGCGTCGATGCCCCACTCGTCGGTGGTCGGTGTCGGTGTCACCTGAAGATCCTCGCCGGGGCGCGGGAAGCCTGCAGCCTCAGAGGCGCGGCCTGGCCCGCTTCGTGGCCGATGCCACTGCCGGGTCCTCCGGCCACGGGTGGCGGGGGTAGCGGCCACGCAGCTCGCTGCGGACGGCGGGGTAGCCGGTGACCCAGAACCCGGCGAGGTCCGCGGTCGTGGCGACGACCCGCTGGGCGGGGGACAGCAGTTGCAGCCGCAGCGGACGGCCGGCGATCAGCGGTGCCTGCGCCCAGCCGAACACCTCCTGCACCCGCACCGAGAGCGTCGGGACGTCCGGATCGGCGTAGTCGATCCGGATCCGGGAGCCGGTGGGGACCGCGACCCGTTCGGGCACGACGACGTCGAGTTCACCGGCGACCTGCCACGGGACCAGCGCACGCAGGGCCGCGACGACGTCCAGGCGGGTGAGGTCGGCGCGGCTGCGAGCACTCGACACGTCGATCGCGGCGAGCAGCACCTCGTCGTCGACGGCCGGCCACGGATTCCCGAGCCCGGCGTGTGCCGCCGCCAAGCGGGCCCGTAGCTGGAGTGCGGCAGGCGTCCAGTTCAACAGGCCGAGCCCCTCGAGGCGCAGACCCTCGGCGACCGCGACGGCCACGTCGGCCGGGTCGGGATCGGGTAGTGGCCGCTCGGCCAGCACGATCGCGCCCAGCCGCTCCACGCGCGCGCTGTACACGTCGCCGTTGCGCCAGGTCACCTCAGTGCGCTCCATGTGCAGCGCGGTCCCGGCCTCCAGTGCGGTCGCCTCGTCGATCGCGACGGCCGACCGAACCCGCGCGTCGCGGTGGCCGGGGGACCGGTCGGCGACGGCGATCGCCAGCCACGGGGCCCCGGTCAGCGCTGTCCCGGGTGACAGCTCGGCGCCCGTTCCGGCGGCCATGAGATAGGTGCCGGTGCTGCCCGGCCGGCACCGGGCGAGCCGCTCGGGGTGGGCCAGCCCGACCACCAGGCCGGCGGCGGTGTCGTCGGGCAGGCGAGGGGAGGCGGCATTCTCGGCGGCACGCTCGAGCCGAACCACCTCCTCCCGCCAGCGGGCGGTGGCGCCGCGGTCCGAGCCGTCGCGCAGGCTCCGCCAGGCAGCGCCGAGATCATCACTGCGGAAGGACGTGTCACCGGAGAGCAGCGCAACGACCTCGGCCGCTCGGCGGCGGCCGACCAGCGGGGCGCCGTCGAGCAGTGCGCGGGCCAGCCGTGGGTGCACGCCGACGGCGGTCAGGGCCCGCCCCCGTGCGGTCGAGCGGCCCGCGTCGTCCACCGCGCCGAGGCTCCGCAGGGTCTGCTCGGCGACGGCCAGCGCTGCCGCCGGAGGAGGATCGAGGAGGTCCAGGCCCCGGCCGCCGGGCGCACCCCAGCACGCCAGCTCGAGCGCGAAGGCGGTGAGGTCGGCGGTGGTGACCTCCGGCTCGTCATACGCGGGGAGCCTGTCCTGCTCGGCGGCCGTCCAGCAGCGGTAGACCGCACCCGGTCCCTCCCGGCCGGCCCGGCCGGCGCGTTGGGTGACCGCCGCTCGCGAGGCGCGCACGGTGGCCAGCGAACCCAGCCCCCGGGACAGGTCGGCCCGCGGGACCCGGGAGAGGCCGGCGTCGACGACGACGCGGACGCCCGGCACGGTCAGGCTGCTCTCCGCGAGGGCAGTGGCCAGGACGACCCGACGGCGTGACCCGGCCTGGAGCGCAGCGTCCTGTGCCGCGGCCGGGAGCCGGCCGTGCAGCGGCAGTACGTCGGCGTCGATCCCGCGCAGCCGGCCGGCGACCGTACCGATCTCGCCGACGCCCGGTAGGAAGACCAGTACGTCGCCGGACTGTTCGACGAGCGCCCTTCTGATGGTCGCGGCGACGTGCGCGAGCAGCCGCTGGTCGACCCGGCTGCCGTGCGGTGGGTCGACCGGCGTGGACGGCGGGGCCCAGATGACGTCCACGTCGTGAAGCGCGCCGGTGGCCTCGACGACCGGCGCCGGGTCCCCGTCCCCGCCGAGCAGAGCCGCCAGCCGCTGCGCCTGAGCCGTCGCCGACATGGCGAGCAGCTGTAGGCCCGGGCGCAGCGCGTCTCGTACGTCGAGACAGAAGGCGAGCGCAAGGTCGGTGTCCAGACGCCTTTCGTGGCACTCGTCGAGGACGACGGCGTCCACCCCGGGTAGCTCCGGGTCGGCCTGCAGCCGACGGACGAGGAGCCCGGTGGTGACCACTTCGATGCGGGTCGCGGCGCTGCGCCGGCTGTCCCCGCGGACGCTGTAACCCACCCGCCCGCCGACGGTTTCACCCAGCAGCGCGGCCATCCGGCGCGCGGCGGCGCGGGCGGCTACCCGGCGCGGCTCGGCGACGACGATGCGCCCCGGCATCAGGCCGGCCAGGGCGAGCGGGACGAGCGTCGTCTTCCCTGTGCCGGGCGGGGCCACGAGCACGGCGGCCCCCCAGGCCGACAGAGCGTCAGCGAGCGCGGGCAGCGCGGAGCGGACCGGTAGGTCGGTCCCCGGCGTCCCGGGCGGTGGCAGCACGGGACCAGTCTCGCGTGCGCCGTTCTGCCGGTGCGCGACGATGGCACCGTGACCCTCGGTGCGGCCGTGCTCTCCTTCGCCGTCGTGGCCATGGCCCTGACCGTGACACCGGGGCTGGACACGGCGCTGGTGCTTCGGGCAGCGCTCACGCGCAGCCGCCGGGAGGCCGCGGCCGCCGCCGGGGGGATCGTGGCCGGGCTGTTCGTGTGGGGCGCGGCCGCGGCGGTCGGGGTGTCTGCCCTGCTGACGGTGTCCGAGCTGGCCTACGACGTGCTGCGCTACGCCGGGGCGGCCTACCTGGCGTGGTTCGGCGGCCGTCTGCTCGTCCGCGCGCTTCGCCCCGGGCCCGGCGACCAACCGGAGGGTGCGGCCGACGGCTCGGCGTGGCGGGCGGCGCGGACCGGCCTGGCCACCAACCTGCTGAACCCGAAGGTCGGGGTCTTCTACGTCGCGCTGCTACCGCAGTTCCTCCCGGCCGGCAGCGACCCGCTGCTGGTCGGGCTACTCCTCGCCGGCGTCCACGCGCTGCTGTCCGTCGTCTGGTTCGCGCTGCTGATCGGACTGGCGTCGGCGCTCAGCCGGTGGTTGCGCCGCCCGGCAACGGTCCGGGCGATCGACGGCGCCACGGGCGCCACGCTCGTGGGTTTCGGCGTGCGGCTGGCGTTCGCCGGTCGCTGACCCGGCACGGCCGGAGCGTTGCCCCGGAACCGGACACTTCGCCGGTCGGAATGGCCGGTCCACGGGCCACGCGTCGCCCACGGACCGCTGACGCCACGTGGCTGCGGGACCACGACTTCGGTAGGCATGGACGCATGCCGGTGATCGGGTTCCACAACTCGCACGAACAGGTCCACCCCGCCCAGCTGCTGGACGCCGTCCGGCACGCCGAGGAGGTGGGGTTCACCGCGGCGATGTGCTCGGACCACTTCGCCCCCTGGAACCTGCGGCAGGGCCACTCGGGCTTCGCCTGGTCGTGGCTGGGCGCGGCGCTGGCGACGACGTCCCTGCCGTTCGGGGCGGTCAACGCCCCGGGGCAGCGCTACCACCCCGCGATCGTGGCCCAGGCGATCGCGACCCTGGGGGCGATGTTCCCCGGCCGGTTCTGGGTGGCGCTGGGCAGCGGCGAGGCGATGAACGAGCACATCACCGGCGACCCGTGGCCCCGCAAGCCCGTGCGCGAGGCCCGGCTGCGCGAGTGCGTCGACGTGATCCGGGCGCTGCTGGCCGGTGAGGAGGTCACCCATCACGGCCTGGTCGACGTCGACCGTGCCCGCATCTGGACGCTGCCGGAGCAGCCGCCTGCACTGATCGCCCCGGCGGTCACCGTGCCCACCGCGCGGGTCGCCGCCGACTGGGCCGACGGCCTGGTCACCATCAACCAGCCGCTCGACACCCTTCGCGAGATGGTCGCCGCTTACCGGGATGCCGGGGGGCGGGGGAAACTCGTCCTCCAGGTGCACCTGTCCTACGACCCGGACGGCGACCGCGCCCTGGCCATCGCCCACGACCAGTGGCACAGCAACGTCTTCCCACCGCCGCTGTGCTGGGACCTCGACACCCCGGAGGCCTTCGAGCAGGCCAGCGCGCACGTACGCCCGGAGCACGTCGCCGGCGCCGTGCGGGTGTCGGCCGACCTCGGGCAGCACACCGCCTGGATCGCCGAGTACGCAGAGCTCGGCTTCGACGAGATCTACCTGCACCACGTCGGCAAGGAGCAGATGGGCTTCCTGGACGCGTTCGGCGAGCACGTGCTGCCGCAGCTGGGCGTCACCGCCCCCCAGCCGGCGGTCGCGGTATGAGGATCACCGACACGTCCGACCTCTGGTGGAAGACCGCTGTCGTCTACTGCCTGGACGTCGAGACGTTCATGGACTGGGACGGCGACGGCTGCGGCGACTTCGCCGGGCTGGCCCAGCGGATCGACCACCTCGCCGACCTCGGCGTCACCTGCCTGTGGCTGATGCCCTTCTATCCGACCGCCGAGCGCGACGACGGCTACGACATCACCGACTTCTATGGCGTCGACCCGCGGCTGGGCACCCACGGCGACCTGGTCGAGGTGATCCGGACGGCGAACGACCGCGGGATGCGGGTGATCGTCGACCTCGTCGTCAACCACACCTCGCGGAGGCACCCGTGGTTCCGGTCGGCCGAGCGGAGCAAGGACTCGCCGTTCCGCGACTTCTACGTCTGGCGCTCCGACCCGCCGCCGGACACCTCCGCCGAGGTGGTCTTCCCCGATCAGGAGAACAGCGTCTGGACGCTGTCGGAGAAGACGGGGGAGTGGTACCTGCACCGCTTCTACAAGGAGCAGCCCGACCTGAACGTCACGAACCCGCGGGTGCGGGACGAGATCGCCAAGGTCATGGGCTTCTGGCTGCAGCTGGGCCTGTCGGGCTTCCGCGTGGACGCCGTCCCGTTCCTGCTGGAGACCGAGGGCACCGACGACAGCGCGTTCCCGGAACCGCACCGGTTCCTGCGGGCGCTGCGGTCGCTGGTCGGCCGCCGCTCGGGCAACGGGGTGCTGCTCGGCGAGGTGAACCTGCCGCACGAGCAGCAGTTGGAGTTCTTCGGGGGCGTCGACGGCGACGAGCTGACCATGCAGTTCGACTTCATCGGCATGCAGGCGATGTACCTGTCGCTGGCCCGCGTCGACGCCGGTCCGCTGGTCAACGCCCTCGCTTCGCGTCCGGAGCTGTCGCCGGACTCGCAGTGGGCCACGTTCGTGCGCAACCACGACGAGCTCACCCTCGACAAGCTCTCCGAGGCCGAACGCGCGGAGGTCTTCGCCGCGTTCGGGCCGGAGGCGAGCATGCAGGTCTACGGCCGCGGCCTGCGTCGCCGGCTGCCGCCGATGCTGGACGGCGACCCGCGGCGGATCCGGATGGTCTACAGCCTGCTGTTCTCGCTGCCCGGCACCCCGGTCCTCTTCTACGGGGAGGAGATCGGCATGGGGGAGGACCTCGACGCCGAGGGCCGCCTCGCCGTCCGCACTCCGATGCAGTGGACGTCGGGGCGCAACGGCGGCTTCTCCACCGCCGGGCCCCGCAGGCTGCCGGGACCGGTCGTCTCCGGGGGGTTCTCGCCGGAGTTCGTCAACGTCCAGGACCAGCGGCACGACCCCGACTCGCTGCTGTCGTTCATGAAGCTGCTGATCAGCCGGTACCGGGAGTCGCCGGAGCTGGGCTGGGGAAAGTTCACGGTCCTGGATCAGCCGCATCCGTCGGTGCTGGCCCACGCGTGCGTCTGGGACGACGGGACCATGGTCGCCGTCCACAATCTCGGCGCCGAGCCCCGCACCGTGCCGCTGACACTGCAGGAGTGCGACGCCACCCACCGGCTGGTGGACCTCCTCCAGGAGGCCAGCACGCCGGTGTCGGACGACGGCGCGGTGGAGCTCGCACTCGAGGGCTACGGCCACCGCTGGCTGCGGGTGGTCGGCCCCGACAGCCGGCGGCTCGTCTGAGAAAGGACCCTCCTGCCCCCCACCGCTCGCGGGCTCGCGGCGGGACCCTGCAGGAGGGCCGCCGGCGAACGGGTGTCGGTCCGGGGAACCGTGGGTGGCCGCTCGTACCGTCCGGGAGTGCCCCGTTCCGCCGTCCTCGTGCTGCTCGCCGTCCTTCTTGCGCTCACCGGCTGCACGTTCGAGTGGCAGGTCGGGGGGCCGGCGGAACCGACGCTCACCTCGGTCGGGCTGGGCGACGTTCCCGCGGGAACGTTCGACCCGACGGAGGCCGCGAGCGCGCTGGCCGCGCTTCCCGTGGCCGAGAAGTCGACGCTGGACGGCTACGAGCGCGGCTGCGGTGAAGGGGAGGGCTGCGTCTTCGGGGCGGCCTGGGCCGACATCGACCGCAACGGCTGCGACCAGCGCAACGACGTCCTGCACCGCGACCTCACCGAGGTGCAGGTGCGGGAGGGGACGCACGAATGCGTGGTGATCGCCGGCGTGCTGGACGATCCGTACACCGGCGCGAGCGTGGTGTTCGAGAAGGCCGATGCCGCGCTCGTGCCGATCGACCACGTCGTCCCGCTCGCCGCGGCCTGGGTGCAGGGGGCGGCGGCGTGGCCGGCGGAGCAGCGCCGGGCCTTCGCCAACGACCTGAACAACCTGATGGCCACCACCCGGGCGGAGAACTCCGCGAAGGGCGACTCGACAGCCGACGAGTGGGTGCCCTCGGACCCCTCCTACGGCTGCTCCTACGCCACCGTCGTCATCACGGTGAAGGACCGCTACGCCCTCGCCGTCAGCCCCGCGGAGTCGACGGCGCTGCAGTCGCTGCTCGCCACCTGCTGAGCGCCGCGCCACGCCCACCGGCGCGGCATCACGCTGCGTGTGCGGGCCGCCGGGGTGCCGTCCCACGTCCCGGGGGTGCCTCCACCTAGCGTGAGGGACGAGGTGATCAGACATGAGTGAACGCAACGGAAGTCCGTCCCTGGGCACCGGGACCGCCGAGATCCCGGTGGTCCGCCCCGCCGCCGCACCGGAGTCCGGCGCGGTCCCGACCGCCCCGCCCGTCCAGGCCCCTGACCAGGAGGCGCCCAACGTGGCGGCCGAGAACCAGCCCGAGGGCGACCTCGTACCCGGGAAGCACCCCACGGCGCCGGTGACGGTCCGGCCCTCCCCGCGGATGCCGCGCCGCGGCCCGCTGACAGTGATGGGGCCCTGGGCTCCGGTTGCTGGTGGCCTGTTGGGCCTGCTGCTCGGCGTCGTCACCGTGCTGTTCCTGGCCGGGACGGCGGACACCTTCGAGGATCGGCTCGCGCTGGCCTTCGTCGTCCTGGGTCTGGGCATGCTCGGCACCTCGGGCATCCTGCTGGCCGACGAGGTGCGCATGATGCGCCAGCGGGCGCGCGACGCCGTCGTCCGCCCGGCCTGGGTCGAGGCCACTGCGGGCCTGCTCAACGGTCTGACGCCGGCCCGGCTGCTGCTGGCGGTCAGCGCGTTCGTGCTCTTCCTGGCGGCCTACGTCAGCCGATGACCCTCAGCTGTAGGCCTGGATCCCCAGGTAGACGGCGAGTCCGAGTCCGGCGACGGCGATGATCGTGCGCAGGGCACCCTGGGGTGACCGACGCACGACCCGCGGGCCGAGCCGGCCGCCGATGAGGCAGCCGATCGCGAGCGGCAGTGCGGCCGACCAGGCCACCGACGTGAAGAGGACGTAGCCGACGGCGGCCACCGCGTTGGCGACGCCGAGGATGACGTTCTTCATGGCGTTCCCGCGGGGCAGGCTCTCGCCGGTGCCGAGGAGGTACATGGCGAGCAGCAGGACGCCGGCGGCGGCGCCGAAGTAGCCGCCGTAGATGCCGACCACGAAGGTGCCCAGCGCGAGCCACCACGGGTCCCGTGGGACGGGGTGTTCGCGTGCTCCCTCGGCGGCGAGCTCGCGGGGCGGCCGCTGGACGAGGATCGCCGCCGAGGCTCCCGCGATCAGGAACGGGACGATGCGCTCGAAGGCTGCCGACGGGGTGAGCAGGAGCAGCACCGCGCCCACCGCCCCGCCCAGCACGGCGGCGACGGCGAGGGGGAGGAGCCGGCGGCCCTGACCGCGCAGCTCGGGCCGGGAGGCACTCACCGACCCCACGCTGTTGAGCACGAGCGCGACGGTGTTGGTGACGTTCGCGGTCACCGGCGGGAGGCCGGTGGCCAGGAGTGCCGGGTAGCTGATCAACGAGGCCAGCCCGGCGATGCTGCCGGTGAGCCCCGCGCCGATGCCGGCGAGGACGAGGAAACCGAACTCGAGGACGCTCATCGGGTCAGCAGCACCGCGATCGCGATCAGTCCGAGGACCACGATCGCCGCGCGCAGGACCGTGGACGGCAGGCGCCGGCCGAACCGGGCGCCGGTGTAGCCGCCGAGAATCGCACCGACGGCGATGAGCCCGGCTGCCCGCCAGTCCACGCGGTCGGTGGCGACCACGACGTACGTAGCGGCGGCCACCCCGTTCACCGCGGTGGTCAGCACGTTCTTGATCGCGTTCAGCCGCTGCAGGGACTCCCGCAGGAGCAGCCCGAAGATGCCGATCTGGAGCACGCCCTGGCTGGCCGCGAAGTACCCCCCGTACGTGCCGGTGACGTAGGCGCCGGCGAACAGGGCGGCCAGCCGCCCCGGCCCGATCTGCTGCACCACGGCGTCGTCGCCTACCGGCCGGCCTTTCGCCAGAGCCCGCTGCACGAGCGGCTGGACGGCGACCAGCACGACCGCGAGGCCGACGAGCACCGGCACGATCGCCTCGAAGCTCGAGGCCGGGAGGTGCAGGAGCAGAAACGCGCCGGTGAGCGCGCCGAGTACCGACGCGGGGAGGAGTCGCAGCAGGAGGCGCCGCTGCCCGCGCAGCTCCCGGCGATAGCCGATCGCCCCGGTGAGGTTGCCCGCCACCAGGCCGAGCGAGTTGCTGACCGTCGCGGTGACCGGCGGCAGGCCGACGGCGAGCAGCACCGGGAAGGTGACCAGGGTGCCCGAGCCCACGACGGCGTTGATCCCGCCGGCGGCGAACCCGGCGGAGGCGACCGCCACCATCTCCCACCCCGTCATGCGTGCATCGCGTGGGAGCGTCGCACGGGGGCCGCCGTGCTCGCTCCTCGGCGCCCGGTCGGTCAGGTCACAACCGCCTGCCCGCGCGGCCCCGTGGACACGGGCGCTGGGCACTGCTGCGCGATCGAGGGCAGTTGCGCGGTGTGCGGAGCTTCCCTCGCCGTCTTCGCACCGATCTCAGCTGAGCGCCAGGCTCAGGTCAGCCATCGGGTTGGTCGATGACACCCAGCGAGGACGCGTGATCGATCTCGAGCGTCCAGCCGTCCCCTTCGGCCGTTCTTCATAGTGTGGAACTCAGGCAGCTCGAGCACTTCCTGGCCGTCGTCGAGGAAGGCTCGTTCACCCGCGCCGCGGCACGCGCGTTCATGGTCCAGTCGAGCCTGTCCGCATCGCTGCTGGCCCTCGAACGAGAGCTGGGCACGGACCTGTTCACCCGTGGTCGCCGCGGCGCCGAGCTGACTGACGCCGGCCGGGCATTCCTCGAGCCGGCGCAAGCCGCGCTCCGGGGCGCCGAACGTGCACGTGATGCGGTCGCGGAGGTCAAGGGACTGCTGCGTGGGTCGGTCCGCATCGCCACCATGCCCGTAGCCATGCCCCGGAGCGTCGACTTGATCGAGACGATCCGCCGATTCCAGGAGGAGCATCCAGGCGTTCACGTCCAGGTGGTTCCCACCGACTCCAAGTCGATGGTCGACCTGGTGACCGACGGTCAGGTCGACTTCGCCATCACGCCCCGCGTCGACCAAGCAAGTCCCACGCTTCGATTCGAGCCGCTGATCAGCACGGACATCGTGGTTGTCTGCCCGACCGGCCATCGCCTGGCCGGCGCGCGGGACGTGGACCTCCACGACGTCGCCAAGGAGTCCATCGTCGACTTTCCCTGTGGATGGCGAGCCCGAGAACTGTTCGACCGCGCACTTGCCGAGCAGGGCCTGCAGCGGCAGGTCACGCTCGAGGTCAACGACTGGTTGGGAATTCTCACGATGGTGCAGCGGGGCGTGGGCATTGCCTACGGCCCACATGCCTGCATCGACACTGCCACCTTCAGTGGCGTCGACGTCGCCACTCTGGCCGACCCACCCCGTTGGGAACTCGGCATCGCCATCAGGGACGAGGCGCTCCGCGGGGCCGCGGGCCGCGCCTTCCTCGCCGCCTACCGGGAACGGTGCGGCGAACATACGACCGGCTGAGCGCGGAGACCATTCGGCAGAGCGATCCCGCCCTTCGTCGCGAGGGCCGTGCACGGTCCCCCGCTCCTGTGGCGAGCATCGGGACTGGACCGGGCGCGCTCGCTGACAGCTTGCCGAGACCGGTCAACGATCGTTTCCGGGCGACGGCAAGGACGTAGTCGGACTGCCTGACATCGATGACCCATCGCCTGTGTCGATGTCACCCAGCGGAATCGCGCGATCAATCGGGCGGCGGCAGGCGACGACTTCTCCAGTGTCCTCGATCGAGGAGCACCATCCGGTGTCACCAGGAGAGTTCTCGTGCACAGCAAGCATGTCACCGCCGTCTCTGCGCCGCTTCACGCGTGCGGCCACACCGGGCCTGGGGGCAACGCGGCAGTCCTGTCGGAGGCTGTGCTCGATGCACTGCCGTCACCGACCGTGCTGCTGGACCCCGACGGCAGGGTCCTGCTGACCAACGCGGCATGGGCGGCCGCGGTTGAGACGGTCGACGACGACCGCATGGACGGGGGTGTCGGCGTCGACTACTTCGCGATGGCTCGGCGCGCGTGCGGGAAGGCCGTCGGCCGGAGGATCGTCGACTCGCTCCGGGCGCTCTCCCGCGGCGAGCGTGCAGGGGTCGCCATGGACTACTCGCTGGAGCATCCGGCCGGCACTCACTGGTACCACCTGCAGGCCTCGCGGCTCAACCAGGCAGGGCACGTCGTCGTCACTCACACCGACGTCACCGACCGGGTGCAGGCGGAGCGGACGTCGGCCTGGCGGGCCCGGCACGACGACCTCACCGAGCTGCCGAACCGTGCGGGCCTGCACGAACTCATCGACGCCGCGCTGCAGCGACCGGAACGTCTCCCGATCACGGTCCTCTTCCTCGACGTCGACGGCTTCAAGGACGTCAACGACTCCCTGGGGCACGAGGCCGGCGACGACCTGCTCCGCCAGCTCGCCGCACGTCTGGCCGGCCGGACGCGGTCCGAGGACACCGTCGGCCGGCTCGGCGGTGACGAGTTCGTCGTCCTCTGCCACGACTGCGACACAGCCGGCGCAGAGGCGCTGGCCCAGCGCTTCCAGAGCATTTTCGACGAGCCCTTCCACCTCGGCGGTCGCACCGCCCGGCTGACCGCGAGCATCGGCGTCGCCACCGCCTGGAGCGGCGACCCGTCCGGCACCCGCTCGACCGACCTGCTCCGCGACGCCGACCTGGCGATGTACGCCGCCAAGCGCGCGGGTCGCAGCCGGATGCGCGTGTTCAGCCCGGAACTCCGTGACGCGGTGCAGCAGAAGGTCCTGGTGGCCGGCGAGCTGCGGGAGGCGATCGAGACCGGGCAGCTCGTACTGCACTACCAGCCGATCGTGCACCTCCCGAGCGGCCAGGTGGACGGCGTGGAGGCGCTGGTCCGCTGGCAACATCCGGAGCGCGGCTTGCTCCCGCCCGGCGAGTTCATCGCCGTGGCCGAGGAGTACGAGCTGATCGGCCTGCTGACCCGCTGGGTGCTTGGCGCCGCCACCCGGCAGGCCGCAGAGTGGGCCGAGCTCGGCCTGCCCCTGCTGGTCGGGGTCAACGTCAGTGCGAGCACCGTCGCCACGGGCATGCTGGTGGATGACGTCGCCGGAGCGCTCGCCGCGTCGGGACTTCCGCCGGACCGACTGATCATCGAGCTGACCGAGACCACCGTGGCCGAGGACCCTGAGCGCGCGGCGGCGCAGTTCGCCGTCCTTCGCACCTCCGGCGTCGAGGTGGCGATCGACGACTTCGGTAGCGGATTCTCCTCGCTCGGGCAGCTGGTCAACATCCCCGCCGGAGTGCTCAAGATCGACCGCAGCCTTGTCTCGGGGGCGGTGAACGGTCGGAGCCAAGCAGCCGCAGCCATCGCCGCCGTCGTCGCCCTGGCAGAGGCCTGCGGAATGCGCGCGCTGGCCGAGGGCGTGGAGACCGCCGAGCAGCTGGCGCTGACCGCGACGCTGGGCTGCACGTTCGCCCAGGGCTACTACATCGCCCGTCCGATGCCGGCCGACGAGCTGCGGAGTTGGCTGCGGGAGCGGGCGGCCACCGGCAACCGCGACAGTGACCGGCGAGCGTCCCTTGCGGTGCGACTGTCCTCCACGGGTCACTGAGCGACGGGTAGAGGCCGGCACGTTGCATCAGCGCGCTCACACTGCGCCGGAGCCAACACCAAGGAGGGCTCCGGCGCAGGAACGCCGACGACACCGGGCGGGGTGTCCCATGGTCCCGAGCCAGTGCCCTCGTCACCCCAGCAACGTCGCGCCTCCGGTCCTTCGTCGTCCGACGGGCCGCTCACCCCCGCGGTGCACGAGTCCGGGCCGGGTGTCAGGGCCTGTCCGTCGGTCGTCAATCCGGGCATGCTTCCGGCACATGGCCGTCGATGCCGATCGTCGCTCTCCGCCGTGCGTCCTGGTGATCTTCGGTGCCTCCGGAGACCTCACCGCACGCAAGCTCCTGCCCGCACTCGCGCGGCTGGCGGGCTACGGGGCGCTCCCTTCGGAAGTCGCGCTGATCGGCGTCGCCCGCACGCCCATGACCGACGACGAGTTCGGGGACCACTGTCGTCGCAGCGTGTCCGGTGAGGGCCACCCGCGATGGAAGGACCTGACCGCGACCGCCCGATACGTCAGCGGCGGCTACGACGACCCGGCCACCTACCAGCGGCTGGCCGACGTGCTGGCCGAATGCGATCAACGGCACGGGACCGCCGGCAACCGGGTCTACTACTTCTCCACGCCGCCCCGCCTGTTCGGGCCGATCGCGGTGAGCCTCGGCAAGGCGGGGCTCTCCGTGCCGGCCGGCGACACCTTCATCCGCGCGGTCATCGAGCAGCCGTTCGGCTGGGACGAGGCCAGCGCCCGCGAGCTCTACGTGGACCTCTCGTCGGCGTTCGTCGAGGAGCAGATCTTCCGGATCGACCACTACCTGGCGAAAGAGACGGTGCAGAACCTGCTCGC
>JAOPUS010000035.1 GCA_025963345.1 Blastococcus sp.
GACCGCGTTCACCCCGCCGCCGCCGATGCCGACGACCTTGATGACCGCTAGATAGTTGTGCGGAGGTGTCATGCGGCGCTCCCCAACTGGACCCTCATCCTCAAGTTCAGCCTTACAGTTATGTCAACTTGGTCGACCTGGACGAAGTTAGGTGCGGCCCGATGGGCGCTACAAGCACCCTCCGGCGGTCGGCGTGTCGATAGGACCGGATCGCACCGAACACTGGCGACCCAATCGTCACATCAGCACCACTAGCTGTGACGACCCGCCTTGGAAACGTCTCATGCCGGGGTCCAGACCGGGATGTGCACTGGGCCGGGAACCCGGAAAAGAGATGTTGCGTGTCGGGCGTGTCGCGAAGGCGGGCGTGTCGGTCCCGGGGGTCCACGCACGCACCCGAGCAACGATCATGAAGTTGGCGGGGCGACGCGCGGTGGATGACCGGGATGTCGCCACCGCAACTTCATGATCGCGGCGTGGACGCCTAACGGAGGACGACGGCCGCGGGCGTGCTGACGTCGATCGTCGCCGCCGGTTCCAGGCCGCCGTCCGCGAGCTGCTCGAGAAGCGCGGCCAGTGCGGCGCCCTTCCGGTCGGACTCCTCCGGGCCACCCCAGCGCACCAGCGTGCCGTCGGTGAGGGTCAGGGAGATGTCCTCGGGGGTCGCGGCCGCCGCGGATGCGACCTCGCGCCGGAGGTCGGCGGCCAGGGCACCCACCGCGGCCAGCGCCGCCCTCGTCGACGGGTCACCCGGGCCCGGATCGGCGACGTCGAGCGGCACCACCCCGGCCGGGGGCTCCCCCGTCACCGTGTCGAACAGCACGCCCTCGGCGTCGACCAGCGACCGCCCCCCGGGCTCGCCGACGATCGCGATCGGCACGCGCTCCACCACCGTGACGACGACGGTGCGCGGCCACCCGCGGGTGACCTCGACCGACGCCACCTGGGGCAACCGGGCGATCCGCGCCCGGGCGGCCTCGACGTCGACCCGAAGCAGGGGCGTGCCCGGATCGATGCCGGCGGTCTCCCGCACCTGGTCGGCGGGCAGGGTCGTGACGCCGTCGACCTGCACGGTGCTCACCCCGAGGACCGGACTGGCCAGGAGCAACCAGACGACGGCGACGAGAGCCAGGACCGCGACCGCCAGCTGGATCGGACGCCGGTGGCGGTGGCGCGGCCGCACCGGGCGCCGGCGGGCCAGCGGGGTCACCGCGGCCGGGGGACGGCGCTCGGCCGGCCGCCGCGACCGGCCCGTGCGGTCCCGGGTCGTGGTTCCGGTCCGGTTCACCGGCCTGCGCCCGCCGCGTCGTCCCTTCCCTGCAGGGCTTCCTGTTCCCGCAGGGCCCCTAGCCCCCGCAGGGCCTCGAGCACTTCCGGCCCGACCATCGACACGTCACCGGCACCCATCGTCAGCACCAGATCACCCGGACGGGCCCGCTCCGCCAGCGCGGGAGCCGCGGCCGACCAGGACGGCTCGAACAGCACCCGGCCGGGCGGCAGCGGCACGACGTCGGCGACGAGTGCGCCGGTCACGCCGGGAATCGGGTCCTCGCGGGCGCCGTAGACGTCCATGACCACGACCTCGTCGGCCAGCCCCAGGGCCGCACCGAAGCCCTCGGCGAACTCGCGGGTCCGGCTGTAGAGGTGCGGCTGGAAGGCCACCACGAGTCGGCCGCTGCCGACCACTGCGCGGGCGGCCTTGAGCTGCGCGGTGACCTCGGTGGGGTGATGTGCGTAGTCGTCGTACACACGGACACCGCCCACGACGCCCTTCAGCTCGAAGCGGCGGTGCACGCCACCGAACCGGGCGAGGCCCTCGATCAGTTCCTCGGTCGGCAGCCCGAGCTCGATCCCGGCCAGCAGCGCGGCGGCGCTGTTCAGCGCCATGTGCTCACCCGGCACCTGGATCCGGACCCGGCCCAGAACCTCACCGTCGAGGGTCGCCGTGTAGCTGGTGCCGGATGGGGCGACCTCGAGGTCGGTCAGCTGCAGGTCGGCGTCCGCGGTCCGGCCGTAGGTGCGCAGCCGCGCCTTGGTCGGGACGCCGCGGAGGCGCGCGGCGCCGGGGTCGTCGGCGCAGACGACCACGAAGCCCGACTCGCCGACCGTCCCGAGGAACCGGTCGAATGCCGCCTCCACCGCCGCCAGGTCGCCGTAGTTGTCCAGGTGGTCGGCCTCGACGTTGGTGACGATCGCACCGAACGGCGCGAGCAGCAGGAAGGACCGGTCGCTCTCGTCGGCCTCGGCGACGAAGATGTCGCCCTCCCCCGAGTGGGCGTTGCTGCCCGACTCGTTGAGGTCCCCGCCGATGGCGAAGGACGGGTCGACCCCGCAGGCCTGCACCGCGACGGTCAGCATCGACGTCGTCGACGTCTTGCCGTGCGTCCCGGCCACGGCGATGCTGCGCAGGCCGGCCATGACCGCAGCCAGGGCCACGGCGCGGGGCAGGACCCGCAGCCCCCGGTCGCGGGCGACCGCCAGCTCCGGGTTGTCGGCCCGGATGGCCGTCGACACCACGACCGTGTCGGCGTCGCCGAGGTGGCCCGGGTCGTGCCCGACCTCGACCCGGGCCCCCAGAGCCCGCAGCGCAAGAAGGGTCGGGGTGTCCCGTCGGTCGCTGCCCGAGACCCGGACGCCGCGGGCCAGCAGGATCCGCGCGATGCCGCTCATCCCGGCGCCCCCGATGCCGACGAAGTGCACCGCGCCCAGCTCCGCCAGCGACGGCACGGGGTCGGTCCAGGCCGCCACGTCCTGAGCGCTCATCGAGCGACGTCCAGCACGATGTCGGCCAGCCGCTCGTCGGCGTCGGCGACCCCGGCCGCCGCCGCGTGCTCGGCGTACCCCGCCAGCGCCGACGGGTCGGTGAGCAGAGGAACCAGGTGCGACCGGATCCAGGTCGCGTCGAGGTCGGCGTCCTCCACCAGCAGGCCGCCCCCGGCCTCGATCACGGGCAGGGCGTTGCGGCGCTGCTCGCCGTTGCCGATGGGCAGCGGGACGAACGCCGCGGGCAGTCCGACGGCGGACAGTTCGGCGACCGTCACCGCACCCGCCCGGCACAGGGCGAGATCGGCGGCGGCGTAGGCGAGGTCCATGCGCTCCAGATAGTCGACGACCACGTAGGGCGCGCTACCCGCCGGGCGCGGGGGAACCATCACCTCGGTGTTCTTGGGTCCGCGGGCGTGCAGCACCTGGACCCCGGCTGCGGTCAGCGCGTCCGCGGCCGCGACGGCGGCCCGGTTCAGCGTCGCAGCCCCCTGAGAACCGCCGAACACCAGCAGCGTGGGCCGGTCGGCATCCAGGCCGAAGGCGGCCCGCGCCTCGGCCCGGCGAGCCGAACGGTCCAGCGAGCTGATCGCCGTGCGCAGGGGCATGCCGACGTGCTCCCCCTTGTGCAGGGGAGTTCCCGGCACGGTGACCGCGACCCGAGCGGCGAACCGGGCCCCGACGCGATTCGCGAGGCCCGGCAGTGCGTTCTGCTCGTGCACGACGACGGGCACCCTCCCCCGGCGGGCCGCGAGGTAGGCCGGCAGCGCCACGTACCCGCCGAACCCGACGACGACGTCGGCGTCGAGCTCCGCCAGCAGCGCGCGGGTCTCGTCGACCGAGCGCCACACCCGTCCCGGCACGCGGAACAAATCCAGGGTGGGCTTGCGGGGCAGCGGCACCGGCGGGATCAGCCGCAGGTCGTAGCCACGGGCCGGCACCAGCCGGGTCTCCATGCCCCGGGCGGTGCCGAGGCAGGTGATCCGGAGCGCCGCTCCGCCGTCGGACCGGCGGCGCAGGGCGTCGGCGAGAGCGAGCATCGGCTCGATGTGCCCGCCCGTCCCTCCGCCCGCCAGGACGATGCTCAGGGGGCGGGTCGAGGGTGCGCTCACCGCTGGCCCCCGGGACGACGGGGCGTGCCCGGTGGCGGCGACTGGCGGCGACCGGCCGCACGCGCGGTGTCATCTTCCGAGCGGCGGTTGCGGCTGGGCGCGAGCCGCTCACGGGGCGGGGTGGCGCCCTCGGTCGGCGGCACCGCCCGTCGTGGCGGGGCCTTCCGGGGCAGCGGCTCGCGGAGCCCGCTCTTCTCCGCCCCGGGCCGTCGCGGCGGTCCGGAGCGGGTACGGACGACGGTGCGGCCACCGCTCACGACCGGGCGGTCGGACGGCCGGTCCTCGGGTCGCCGCCGCGGGCGCACGGGGTCGACGGCCGATTCCGGTACGGGCAGGAAGATCCGGGCGAGGCGGCCACGCTCGCGGCCGCGCTGCGCCTCGATGGCCGCCGGTTCCGCCCGGGCGAACCGGGCGAGCAGGCCGACGATGAACAGGGTCAGCACCAGCGACGTCCCACCCGCGGAGATCAGCGGGAGCTGCACGCCGGTGACCGGCAGCAGACCGACGACGTAGCCCATGTTCATGGCGGCCTGGCCGACCAGCCAGACCGTGATCGCCACGCTGGCCAGCTGCACGAAGCGGTCGGCCGAGCGGCGGGCGATCCGGAAGCCGGCATAGGCGAGCACGCCGTACAGCGCGACGACGACGAGACAGCCGAGGAAGCCGAGCTCCTCGCCGATGATCGCGAAGATGTAGTCGGACTCCGCGTGCGGCAGCAGGTTCCACTTCATCGCGCTGTTGCCCAGCCCGACGCCCCAGAGGCCGCCCGTGGCGAGGGCGTACATCCCCCGGATGGCCTGGAAGCCGCCGTCGGTGGGGTCGGCGAACGGGTCGAGGAACGAGGTGATCCGGGCCATCCGGTAGGGAGCCAGGGTCACCAGGGCGCCGAGCATGACCGCGCCGGCGGCCATGAACCAGGCGAACCAGCGCAGGGGCATCCCCCCGGCCCACAGCAGGCCGATGAGCACCAGGCCGAGGCTGACGACGGCGCCGAAGTCCGGCTCGGCGATCAGCAGCAGCGAGAGCACCCCGAAGACCGGCAGCACCGGCACCAGCAGGGACGTCGTCGTCAGGTAGCGCTCGCGCAGCGCCAGCACGTGGGCGCCCCAGAGGGCGAAGACGAGCTTGCCGACCTCGGAGGGCTGCAGGTGCGCGAAGCCCAGGTCGAACCACTGACGGGCGCCGTTGAGCTTCACGCCGATGAACGGCACGAGCACCAGCAGCAGCATCGCCACGACCACGATCAGCGCGATCGGTGACCAGCGCCGGAGGAAGCCGGCGGGCAGCCGCAGCGCGACGAGCATGGCGCCGACCCCGAGGCCGGCCCAGATCACCTGCTGGACGCCGGGCGCCCAGGCCGGCTCGTCGGCCAGCGCCGCCTCGATCGACGAGGCGGAGAAGACCATGACCAGCCCGATGGTGAGCAGCAGACCGGCCGCGCCGAACACCAGGTGGGCACTGGTCATGGGCCCGTCGAGCCAGGCCGGCCCGCGGAACCGGGGCGGACGCTCGTGCCGGACGGGGGCGGCCGGGACGCGGCGTTCACTGCCGGCCGACCGCGGCCGGGTGCTCGTGGTCATCGGGAGCTCAGCGCCCGCACCGCATCGGCGAAGGCCCGGCCACGGTGCCCGTAGTCGCGGAAGACGTCCATCGAGGCGGCCGCCGGCGCCAGGAGCACCGTGTCCCCGGGCCGGGCCAGACCGGCGGCGGCGGTGACGACCTGCGTCATCGTCGCCTCGGCGCCCGTCCCGGTCCCGTCCATCCGGTCATCGTCGCCGCTGTCCACCGTGACCACTGGGACCATTGGGGCGTGTCGCGCCAGTGAGG
>JAOPUS010000044.1 GCA_025963345.1 Blastococcus sp.
ATCACGCCTGACCGTCCAGGGGGAAGCCGACCAGTTCCGACAGCTCGCGCAGCGCGTCCGCCGGGTCCACCACCTTGATGGTCGAGAACCCGAGCGCGCGAGCCGGCTTGAGGTTGATCCCGAGGTCGTCGAGGTAGGCGCAGTGAGCGGCGTCCACCGGCCGGCCGACGGCCTCGGAGAGCCGGGTCAGCGCCCGCCGGTAGATCTCCGGCTCTGGCTTGCGCACCCCCTCCACCGAGGACTCCACGATCGCGTCGAAGAGGCCGAGCAGCTCCCCCAGCGGTCCGGTCCGCTCCATCGGCGCCACGTTGTTCGACAGCAGCGCCAGCGGCAGCCCGGCCTCGCGCAGCCGGCGGACCGCAGCCACCATCGCCGGGCGCAGCTCCCCGCGCAGCGCCTCCAGCACCCGGGCGGCCTCCACACGATGACCGGCCGCCAGTGCCTCGGCCTCGAAGGCGGCCGAGAAACCCGCCACGTCGAGTTCGTTGCGCTCGAAGCGGGCCCACGCGTTGGTGTGCGGGTCGGTGGAGTTCAGCTCGCGGATCAGCCCGTCCGGCAGACCGGCCTCGGCCTCGTACGCCGCGAACGCCGTCATCGGGCTCTCGGTCAGCACCCCACCGAGGTCGAAGATCACCGCCGACACCGTCACCGGGCCACCGCCGCGGCCAGCTCGTCGGCGAAGCCCAGCCGGCGGGCGATGCGCTCGACCATCTCGTCGGCCCAGAGGTCGTCGGCGGTCACGATCGCCCGGAGGTCGGCCGCGGGCAGCCCGTCGTCGGCGAAGATGTCGAGGTCACCGCCGGGCCAGCCGGACTCGTCGTCGTCGAAGGCACCCTCGGTGTCCACCCCGATCCCGTAGCGCTCGACCACCTCGTCGGCCAGCACCCACTCCAGCATCGTCGCGTCGGAGATCAGCGCCCGCACCATGCCGCCGGGTCCGTGCCGCAGGGCGACGAAGTACAGCCGTGAGTCGACGACGAGGACGAACGGCGGCGGCCAGCCCTCGGCACCCGGCTCGCCCAGCGCCCGCTCCAGCACCGGGAGCTCGTCACCTGCGTCGTCGGCCAGCAGCTCGACCCGCCAGCCGGACTCGGGCCGGCTCACCCGCACCGCGAAGCTCGTCCGGCCGGGTTCCGGTGCGCTCATCGCTTGCGCAGCATGGTCAGCCCGTCGGACATGGGCAGCAGCACCGTCTCCCACCGCGGATCGTCGCGCAGGGCGGCGTTCAGCGTGACGATGGCGTGATCGTCGTCGCTCTGCGCATCGAGCACCCGACCCGATCGCAGCGTGTTGTCCAGGAGCACCACCCCGTTGGGCGCCATCCGCGCGTAGAGCTCCTCGACGTAGGCGGCGTATCCGGTCTTGTCGGCGTCGACGAACGCCAGATCGAAGGTCTCGACCTCGGGCAGTTCGCGGAGCGTGGTGAGCGCGTCGCCCAGGCGCAGCTCGATGCGGGGCGCCACCCCCGCCCGCTCCCAGTACCGGCGGCCGACGGCTGTCCACTCCTCGCTGCGGTCCAGGCAGATCAGCGACCCGTCCTCCGGCAGTCCCCGGGCGATGCACAGCGCAGAGAAGCCGGTGAAGGTGCCGATCTCGATCGCCCGGCGGACGCCGAGGGCGCGGGTGAGGAGCTGCATGAACACGCCCTGCTCGAGCGGGATCTGGAAGGTCGGCGGAACCTCTCCGCGCTCGGCGAGCAGCGCGGTCTCGGCCAGCAGGTCCGCGGCGACGTCGTCAGGGGGCTCGCTGTTGGCGCGGACGTAGTCGGAGAGTTCCGGTGTGAGGAGGAACGACCGGGGGGTCATGGCGCGTGGGGACGGAGGAACGCGGGGGTCATAGCCTCTGATCATGGCCGATGCAGCCGCCGAGGGCGGCGCCGCTCCGAACGAGCCCCCGGACGGCGTCCCGGCGGAACTGTTCGCCCGACTGGCCGCCGACCCGCTGGCGGCCCATCTGGGCATCTCGCTCGACGAGGTCCGGCCCGGGTACGCCCGCGCCACGATGACCGTCGGGCCGGTGCTGCTCAACGCGGTGGGCACGGCGCACGGCGGGGCGACCATGGCGCTGCTCGACGTCGTCCATGCGGCGGTCAGCAACAGTCACGGGACGGTGGCCGTCGCCCAGGACGTGCACACCGAGTTCCTCGCCGCCGGACGGCCGGGCGACCGACTGGTGGCCGAGGGGGTCGAGGTGCACCGCACCGATCGCACTGCCGTCTACCGGATCGAGGCCAAGGCGCAGGACGACCGGCTGGTCGCGACGGCGCTGGCGCGGGTCTTCCGCACCGGCCGGCCGTGGTCGGAGGTGCCGGCGTGACGTCCTTCCCGATGCCGACGATGCCCGCCCCGCCGGTGGCCGTCGTCGGCCTGGGACAGCTCGGCGGTTCGCTCGCCGCCGCGCTGGCCGCAGCCGGCCGGGAGGTCAGCGGCTGGGACGTCGACCCGGCCGCCCGGGAGGCCGCCGCCGCGCGCGGGGTCACCATCACCCAGGAGATGGGCGGCGTCGTCGTCCTCGCCGTGCCCCTGCCGGCCATGAACACCGCGCTCGAGGGGCTCACGATCGACCCCGACGCCACGATCACCGACCTCGGCTCGGTGAAGCGGCCGGTCGTGGCCTCACTGGAGGCTGCCTTCGGCGGTCGCTTCGTCGGGGGGCACCCGATGTGCGGCAGCGAGCGCTCCGGCCACACGGCCGTCGACCCG
This sequence comes from Blastococcus sp., assembly GCA_025963345.1. Taxonomy (GTDB): domain Bacteria; phylum Actinomycetota; class Actinomycetes; order Mycobacteriales; family Geodermatophilaceae; genus Blastococcus_B. The sequence continues at coordinate 2,703 of JAOPUS010000044.1, forward strand.
ACGCTGTTCACCGGTGCCCGGTGGGCGCTCTGCCTGGAGCCGGGCACCGAGCTGCCGCGCTGGCTGCGGGTGGCCGAGGTGGCCCTGGCGGTCGGGGCCGAGGTCGTGCCGGTCACCGCCGTCGAGCACGACGACGCCGTGGCCGCGATCAGCCACGTCCCCCACCTGCTGGCCGCCGCCCTCGCCGCGGCAGCCGCCACGAGCCCGCTGGCGCTCGCCCTGGCCGCGGGCAGCTTCCGCGACGGCACCCGCGTGATCGGCAGCGATCCGGCCTTCGTGACGGCGATGGTCGAGGGCAACGCGGTGCCGACCGCCGAGGCGCTCGCCCGCGTCCAGGCGCAGCTGGACCGTCCCTGGCCCGAACTGATCGCCGCGGGGCACGCCGTCGCCACCCGGCAGCCGGCCATGCGCACCCTCCGGGTGCCGCTGGAACGGGCCGCCCTGCTCGCCGTGGGGCGTGCGGGCGGCGCCATCACCCGCCGGCTGGCCGCCTTCGTCGAGGGCTGGGTGCCGGAACGCTGAGGGGGCTCACGTCGTCGTCCCCACGCTCGTCGGGGCCGGTCCGATCCAGCGGCTCACGCGGTCTCTTCGTCGTGGACGAACCGCCCACCGCGCAGCAGCGACGCCAGCGCCCCGATCACCGACATCGCGGCCGCCGCGGTGAAGACGACGATCAGGCCGGTGTGGAACGGCCCCGAGATCAGCTGCGGGAAGAACTGCCCGCCGGTGAGCGTGGCCGCCTGGTGGGCGCTCACGTGGTCGAGTGCCCCGGTCGAGCCGAGCAGCCGCTCGATCGGGTTGTAGCCGAGGAACGCCGCGAACAAGCTGGCCACCGGCGGCAACTGGGCGACCTGTCCGGCGACGGCTGCGCTGACGCCCTGGCCCTGGAGCCCGCTGGACAGCGTCTGCGGCAACGACTTCGCCAGCCCGACGATCATCAGCGAGAAGAAGACGCCGATCGACAGCGACGAGCCAGCGTTGAAGAACGTGGCCCGCACGCCGGACGCCGCACCGCGCTGGGCGGCAGGCACGCTCGACATGATCGCCGCGGTGTTCGGCGCCGTGAAGACGCCACCGCCGAGGCCGTTGAGGAACACCAGAAGCGCGAAGACCCAGTAGTTGAAGTCCACCGGAATCATCACCAGCGCCACGAAGGTCGCCGCCATCAGCAAC
>JAOPUS010000091.1 GCA_025963345.1 Blastococcus sp.
GGCAGGCCGCGAACGCGCGCGCCGTCGCCTCCCTCGGCCTGCCCGAGGACGTCGTCCCGCTGGTGTGGGGCGGCAACGCGCTCCGGGTGTACGCCGGCCTCGACCCGGCCTGACGGGTCAGGACCTCCTACAGGTCCGGAGCAGCCCGTCGGTCAGCTCGGCCGGCTCTGCCGGTCCAGGACCGAGACGACATAGCGGTCGGCGGGACCGGCCAGCGCGTCGTGTGCCGCGACGAACAGGTCGTGGGCACGCGGCCCGGGCCAGCCCTCGGGCAGCAGCTCGGCGGGGAGGTCGGGGTCGCGGAAGGGAAAGGCCCGGTAGGCGGAGACGAGCCCGATCCGCAGCCGCAGCGCGTCCGGTCCGGGCATCGCCGCGAGCGCCGCTGCCGGCGGCAGCGCGCCGAGCCGGTCGACGAAGTCGGCGTAGTCCCTGCCCAGGCCCCCGAGGTTCCAGCAGCGGACGGCCATCTCCCGGTCGGCGGTTCGGCTCCCGGAGCGGCAGGTGAGCAGATCCACCTTCGTGGCGGGGGGCGTGGACACCGCACGGACCACCTCGTCCAGCCGCGGGTGCGGGCTCAGCCAGGTGGCCGGGGCCAGGGGGCCGAAACCGAGCCAGGCCAGCGTCCGGCGCAGCCGGTCCCGGTCGGCCCGATCCCGCTCGACGGCGCCGTAGATGACCATGCGCCACTGCCCGTCCCACGGCTCGAGCTGTCGGCCGAAGATGCGGGTGCGCCCCTCGTCGAGCAGCCGCCAGCTCTGGTCGGTCAGGCCGTAGACGGTCTGCCTGCCCTCGCGGCGGGTCTCGAACCACCCCTCGCGGCGCATCCGTGCCAGCACCACGCGGGTGGTGCTCTCGCCGACGTCGAAGACCCCGAGAAGCTCGCCGAGCGCCTGCAGTCGTGCCGCGCCGCCGTGGTACCTGAGGTGGTCGCCGAAGAGGTCGAAGACGATCGCCCGTGGCTTCACCGTCGCCCTCTCGTGTGGTGTGCGTCACGAAAATCTTGTGCCATAGTGCAGTCGCCGGTCAACCAGATGACACACGTGATCCGGGGAGAGCCATGCGCATCGCGGTGATCGGTGGCGGTCCGGGTGGGCTCTTCATGGCGGCGCTCGCCCGCGGCGCCGATCCGACCCGCGAGGTCACCGTGTTCGAGCGCAACCGCGCGGAGGACACCTTCGGGTTCGGCGTGGTCTTCTCCGACGCGACCCTGGCGGGCATCCACGACGCGGACCCGGTCCTGCGGACGGCGCTCACCGAGCACGGCGTCCACTGGGACCCCATCGAGGTCCGGCTGCGCGGCGAGCGGCTGCTCTGCGGGGGCAACGGCATGGCGGCCGTCGAGCGCCGCACGCTGCTGCATCTGCTCCAGCAGCGCGCGATCGAGGCCGGCGTCGACGTCCGGTTCGCCACCGAAGCCGATCCCGACGACCTGCTGGCGGCCGGCTACGACCTGGTCGTCGCCGCGGACGGCGCGAATTCGCGCCTGCGCGACCGGTTCGCCGACGTGTTCGACTCCGGCGTCGAGACCGCGACGGCGAAGTTCATCTGGCTCGGCACGACCTATGCGTTCGACGGGCTGACCTTCGTCCACGAGCGGGGGCCGCACGGGGTGTTCGCCGTCCACGGCTACCCGATCGGCAACGGCGTCTCGACCTTCATCGTCGAGACCGGCGAGGACGCCTGGCGGGGCGCCGGGCTGGACGAGTTCGACGTCGCCGTCCCGCCGGGGCCCAGCGACGAGAAGTCCCGGGCCTACCTGCAGGACCTCTTCGCCGGGCAGATCGACGGCCACCCGCTGCTGGTCAACAACTCGCGGTGGGGCAACTTCCGCACCCGGCGCACCCGGCGCTGGCGGCACCGCGCCGGGGGCACGGCGATCGCCCTGCTCGGCGACGCCGCCCACACCGCCCACTTCTCGGTCGGATCCGGCACCAAGATGGCCATGGAGGACGCCGTCGCGCTGGTCGCCGCTCTCGACGCGCACCCCGGCGGAGCTCCCGGCGACGTGGACGCGGCCCTGACGTACTACGAGGCGGCCCGGCAGCCGCAGGTGGCCCGCATCCAGGACTCCGCGCGGCCCAGCCTGTCGTGGTGGGAGCACTTCGGTCGCTCCCACGATGGGCTGCCACCCTGGCAGTTCGCCTACCACTTCTTCACCCGCAGCCTGCCGGACGCCAAGCTGCGCCGCCGCGACGACGCGTTCGTCACCGCCGTCCACGAGCAGTGGCGTGCCGAGCACGGGGCCGAGCCCCTGGACAGCCCGATCGAGGTCGGGGGTCAACGGCTCCTCGGCCGCGTCGTCCCGGTGACCGACCGGACGGCGCAGCTGCCGGCCGGCCCCCTGCCGTTGCTCGACCGGTCACCGGAGGACGGTGCACCGTGGGGGCTGTGGGTCTCCGCGCCCGACTCCGAGGCGGACCTGCCCGAGGCGCTCGCTGCGGTCGAGGAGGGGATCGCCGCGGGTGCCGTGCTGGTCGCGACGGGCGGAGGAACCGCGCTCACACGGCGGCTGGTGTGCGAGGAGGCGCGGCTGACCCACGGCGCGGTCAGCCTGTTGGTCGAGGACGGCGCGGCCGACGACGCACTGACCGCCGTCCTCGCCGGCCGCACCGACCTGGTCAGCGCCGGGACCGGCACGTGAGCCGGCTCGACCCGCTGTTCGCGCCGCGGGGGATCGCCGTCGTCGGCGCCTCCCGCGATCCCGCGAAGCTCGGGGCGGTCATGGCCCGGTCGCTGCGGGGGTTCCCCGGCACGGTGGTCGGTGTCAATCCCCGGGACGTCGACCCCGCGGCCGCCCGCTACGCCGGTGTCGCCGAGGCCGCGGCCGCTGCCGGACCGATCGACCTCGCCGTCCTGTGCGTGCCCGCCGCGGTGTCGGCCGACGCTCTCGCCGATGCCGCCGCCGGGGGAGCCCGAGCGGTCCTCGTCTGCTCCGGCGGCTACGCGGAGGCCGGCGGCCCGGGCGTGACCTACCAGCGCGAGCTCGTCGCGGCGGCCGCGGACGCCGGGGTCGTGCTGCTCGGGCCCAACACGTCGGGATTCCTCGACCCCGCCCGCGCTCTGACCGCGACGTTCGTGCCCGGGGCCGCGACGGTGCCGCCGGGACCGGTGGCCGTGGTGGCGGCCAGCGGCGGGGTCAACCACGCGCTCGCCTTCCTCCTGGCCGAGGCCGGGCTCGGGGTGTCGCTCGCCGTGGGGCTCGGCAACGCGGTCGACGTGGATGCCGCGGACGTGCTCCGGCACCTGGCCGCGGACGACCGGACCCGGGTCGTCGCACTGCACGTCGAGTCCGTCGGCGACGGTCCCGCGCTGGTCGGCGCCGTCCGCGCGGTGAGCGCCAGGGTGCCCGTCGTCGCGCTCGTCGTCGGCCGCAACGACGTCGCCGAGTTCGCTCGTTCCCACACCGGTGCGCTGGCCACGTCCTGGCGCACGACCCGAGCGGCGCTGCGCTCGGCAGGAGCCGTTCTCGTCGACGACGAGCGCGCGCTGGTCGACGCGGTGACCGCATTGTCGGTGCTGCGCCTGCCGCCCGCGGCGGCCCCGGCCGTCGGGGTCGTCACGGCCCAGGCCGGACCGGGCCTTCTGCACGTGGACGGGCTCCGCGGCCGCGGCGTGCCCGTCCCGGCGTTCTCGGCGGCGACGCGGCAGCGGCTCGGCGAGCTCCTCCCGCCGCTCACCTTCCAGGCCAACCCGGTCGACACCGGGCGGCCAGGACCGGGCTTCGGCGCGGTGCTGACCGCCGTCGCGTGCGACCCCGGCATCGACCTCGTCAGCGCCTACGCCCTGTCCGAGCCCGATGCGCTGGACCTGCCTGCGGCCGTCGACCCCGCGGCAGGCCCGCTGGTGATCGGGCTCGGCGGCCCGCCGGGGCAACTGTGGCCCCAGCGGCAGGTTCTGCGGGATCTCGGGGTCCCCTCTCTGACCAGCCCTGCGGCGCTCACCACCGCCGTCGTCGCCCTCGTGGAGGACGCCCGGGCGCAGGCCCGGACGTCGACGGCGAGGCTCCCCACGCTGGCCGTCGACCTGCCGAGCAGGGAGCTCGACGAGGACGCCGCCAAGACACTGCTCGGCCGGCTCGGCATCGCCACCCCGCCGCGTCGCGCCTGTGCCGACCGGGCGGGGGCGCACCGCGCACTGACCGAACTGCCCGGCCCGCTCGCGGTGAAGCTGCTCGACGCGCGCGTGACCCACAAGTCCGACGTCGGCGGAGTGCACCTGGGTGTCCGCGACGCCGCCGAGCTCGACGCCGCGCTGGACGCGCTCGAGGCGGTCGGGGCCCGCCGGTTCCTGCTCGAGTCCATGGCCCCGCCCGGGGTCGACCTGCTGGCCGGGGCCGCCCGGGACCCGGTGTTCGGTCCCGTTGTCCTGCTGGGTCTCGGCGGCGTGGTGGCCGAGGCGCTCGCCGACGTCGCCGTCGCGCCCGCGACCGTCGGGCCGGCCGAGGCCGGGCGGCTCGCCGACGAGCTGGCCGGACGCGCCGTGCTCGACGGCTTCCGGGGCGGGCCGGTCGCCGACCGGGCCGCGCTCGGCACGGTGCTGGTGGCCCTGGGTGGGCTCCTGCGGTCCCGTCCCGAGCTCGAGGCGGTCGAGATCAACCCGCTGCGGGTCACCGCGGACGGGCTGGTGGCCCTCGACGCCGTCCTCACGATGCGCGAGGAGGCGCACGATGGCTGAGCACCCCCGGCCGGCACCGATCGCCGAGGGGGTCGTCCCCTGGCCGGACGACCTCGCCGCGCAGTACGCCCAGCGCGGGTGGTGGCGGGGGCTCTCGTTGGGCGCCGAGCTCTGGGCCGCCGCCGACCGCCGTCCCGACTCGGTGGCCGTGGTCGATGGGGACCTGCGGCTCACCTACCGGTCTCTGATCGCCCGCTCCGACGCTGCCGCGACGCGGCTCGCCGGCCTCGGTCTGGTCCGGGGCGACCGGATCGTCGTCCAGCTGCCCAACTGCTGGCAGTTCGTCGTCCTCACGCTGGCCTGTGTGCGTGCCGGCGTCGTGCCGGTCATGGCGCTGCCCGCGCACCGCCGCCACGAGCTGGGCTACCTCGCCGAGCACAGCGAGGCTGCGGCCGTCGCCGTCCCCGGTGAGCTGCGCGGGTTCGACCACCAGGCGATGGCCGCGGACCTCGTCGCGGGCTCCGGCGTCCTGCGGCACGTGCTCGTCGTCGGCGACGAGGTGCGCCCCGGCTCCGTCGGCCTCACCGCGCTGTGCGCAGAACCGGAGGCCGATGTCCGCGCCCGCTGGGACGCAGAAGGGCCGGGCAGCCGGGAGGTCGCCGTGTTCCTGCTGTCCGGTGGCACGACGGGCCTGCCGAAGCTGATCGCCCGCACGCACGACGACTACGCCTACAACGCGCGCGCCAGCGCCGAGCTGTGCCGGTTCGGCGAGGACACCGTCTACCTCACCTCGCTGCCGGCGTCGCACAACTTCCCGCTGGCCTGCCCTGGGATCCTGGGCACGCTGCTGGCCGGCGGGCGGGTGGTTCTGCTGGGCTCGCCGGAGCCCGAGCGGGCCTTCGCCGTCGTCGCCGCGGAGGGCGTCACGGCCACCGCGGTGGTGCCGGCGGTCGCGCAGCGGTGGCTGACCTTCGCGCAGGAGCACGGGGCCGGGCAGCTGGCCACCCTGCGGCTGCTGCAGGTGGGCGGTGCCCGGGTTGCCGACGAGGTGGCCCGGCGCGTGCGCCCGGTGCTCGGCGCGACGTTGCAGCAGGTGTTCGGCATGGCCGAGGGGTTGCTCAACTACACCCGGCTGGACGACTCGGACGACGTCATCTGCACCACGCAGGGCCGGCCGCTGAGCCCGGACGACGAGGTGCGGATCGTCGACGAGGCCGACCGGGACCTGCCCGACGGAGTGCCGGGCTCGCTGCTGACCCGCGGCCCGTACACGCCCCGGGGCTACTACCGGGCCGAGGAGCAGAATGCCCGGGCGTTCACCGCTGACGGTTGGTACCGCAGCGGGGACGTCGTCCGCCGGCGGGCCGACGGCAATCTCGTCGTCGAGGGCCGGGACAAGGACATGATCAACCGGGGCGGCGAGAAGATCAGTGCCGAGGAGGTCGAGAACCTCGTCTACCGGCTCGCGGAGGTGGCGCAGGTCGCGGCGGTGGCCATGCCGGACGCCGAGCTGGGGGAGCGGGTCGCGCTGTACGTCGTCCTGAGGCCGGGCGCGACGCTGACCCTCGACGACGTCCGGACGGCGATGGCCGACGCCGAGGTGGCGCGCTTCAAGTGGCCGGAGCGGCTCGAGGTCGTGGACGACCTGCTCACGACGAAGGTCGGGAAGATCGACAAGAAGGCGCTCCGCGAGGACCTCGTCGCCCGGCTCACCGCCGGCTCCCCTGTGCGGCAGCAGTGAGAAGCGGAGCCTGGAACGGAGCCGCCGACGTTCGGACTGCCGACCGCAGCCGCACGCGGTGGCTGCTGCTGCTCTCACCGTGAGGGGGCCGCCGGCTGAGTACGGCCGATGAGGCTGACTCATCGGGCTACCTCTGAGGGGGCGGAGCCTCGCTCCGGTGCGGGGCGCCCCGGGGGCTGCAGTGCCACCCGCAGCGCGAGATGTCCCAGAAGCAGCCGGTGAGGTGCCGGTGCGGCGCCTCCATCGGCAGGGCAGGCGCTGCAGCCCGGGGTCCGGAGTCGGATCGCTGCCACATTGCTTCCTCTTTTCTCGGAGGCTGTCAGTCAGGCGAGCGTGTGGATGCGGACGAGGTGACCGTCGGGATCGCAGACGTCGGCGGCGTCGCCCCCGCGGCCGGCGATCGGCGTCCCGTGCTCGATCCCAGCGGCGTCGAGGCGGACGAGCAGTTCGTCGAGATCGGTGCGGGTGCCGACGGCGAGGCAGACGCTGTCGAACCCGGCCAGGGCGGCCGCCCTCGGTGGGTCTTCGCGCAGTGCGAGTGCGACATCCCCTACCGGATGGCGGAGCCCCACACCGACGAGCCGTCCGGACTCGTGGAACTCGAGGGAGCAGGTGAAGTCGAACGCGCGGCCGTACCAGTCGCGGCTCCGTTCGACGTCGGTGACCGGCAGCTTCACGTGGTGCAGCCCGCTGACCCGGCCGACGGCCCAGTCGTGCTGGACGATGACCCGGGAGTCGACGACCGAGCGGGCGTGGTCGGCGACGAATGCCTGGTGGAGGTCCGAGGCGACGTAGCGGCGGGCAGCGGCGAAGTCGGGGAAGTCCAGAACGGCGACGTAGTCATGGTTGCCGTCGAAGTGCGCGGCGTCGTCGCCGTGGCGGAGCGCGACGAGTTCAGGAATCGCGCGCAGCGACTCCATCGCGTTGCGGAACCGGGTGCGTGCCGCAGAGTCGGTACCGGGCGCCCAGCGGTGGGCGACGACCTGGCGGAACACCGGAGCTACCCGACCTGCGCGTGCAGCGGGTAGATCACCGGCGGCGCGGGCGGCGGAGCCACCCCGAGCGCGGCCAGGGCGGGCCGGAGCTTCTCGGTCGCGAAGCGCTGCAGGGCCTCAGCGGAGTCCCAGACCGCCACGACCCGCCAGCCGTCCGGGCTGGGGCCGGCGATGTGTGCGGTGCAGCCGGGCGGGAGTGCGTCGAGCAGATCCATCTTCTCCTGGGCGCGGTCGTACAGCTCCGCGGTCATTCCTGGCGTGGTGGCGATGACGACGATCGACATGATGATTCCTTACTCAGCGTCTAACGAATATGCGTACGGTAGAGTGGCCGCGTGGAAGACGTCAAGGGGGAGCGCACGTACTCGTCGCCGTTACGCGCACAGCAGGCGGCGGTCACCCGGCGCGCGGTGCTCGACGCGGCCCGGGAGTTGTTCATCGAGCAGGGCTACGGGGCGACCACCGTCGACCAGATCGCAGCCCGCGCGGGGGTCAGCAAGCCGACGGTCTTCACCGCCGTCGGCAACAAGCAGACCGTCCTGTCGGCCGTACGTGACGTCGCGATGGCCGGCGACGACGAGACGATCGCCGTCAAGCAGCGGCCGCTCGCCCAGGAGATCTTCGCCGAGCCCGACCAGCACCGGGCCGTGGAGCTGGTCGCCGAGCTCGTGACGGGTATCGGCCGCCGGTACTCGGAGATCGACGACGTACTGCGGGGTGCGGCCAGCAGCGGTGAGCCCGGCCTGCGGGAGCTGTGGGAGACCAGCGAGGCGCAGCGGCTCACCGGCGCGCGGCTCTGGGTCGACGCGCTGAGCAGCAAGGGCGACCTGCGGGAGGGCGTCGACCTCGATGCCGCCGTCGACCTGCTGTGGCTCTACATGGCGCCGGACCACTACTACCGGCTGGTCCACGGTCGCGGTTGGACCACGGAGCGCTTCCAGCAGTGGCTGGTCGACGCGCTGCAGCAGGTCATCCCGCTCCCGACGGGGAGGTGAGTGGCCGGGAAGCCTCGCGCCGAGTCCGGGAGCCGGCGGCTACCGGTCGCGCCTGGGCACGACCACGAGTGCGACGCCGAGTGCGGTGACGCCGATGCCCACCATCGAGAGGCCGGTGACGCGCTCGCCGAAGAGCAGGTAGGCCTCGACGGCCACGGCGGGAGGGACGAGGTAGTAGAGGCTGGAGACGCCGGCAGCGGTACCCCGGCGCAGCAGTAGGAGCAGCAGCAGGACCGCTCCCAGGGACAGGACGACGACCAGCCACACGAACGCGGCGACGAACTCCCCGGTCCAGCGGATCGTCATGTCCTCCGTGGCCGCCGCGACCGCGAACAGCACGGCGGCCGCCGCCACGTACTGCACCGCCGTTCCCCAGACCAGCGGGATGCCGTCGCCGTGCCGCTTCTGGTAGACGGTGCCGAGCGTGCCGGACGCGAGGGCCACCACGCAGGAGACGAGCCCCGCCGCCGGCAGCGGTTCGGCAGAGCCGGCGGCCGCGATGCCGGGCCCGACGACCAGCGCCACCCCGGCGACGCCCAGCAGCAGGCCGAGCCACTGCTGCGCGGAGGGGCGTTCCCTGAGCACCCGCGCGGCGAGGACGGCGGTGAGCACCGGCTGCAGGCTGACGATCACCGCCGCCACCCCGGCCGGGATACCCCGCGAGATGCCGTAGAAGGTTCCGCCGAGGTAGCCGGCGTGCAGCAGGAGCCCGACGACGCCGGCGTGCCCGAACTGGGCGGCGGACGCCGGTGCGGCCGAGCGGGTGGCCAGCGCGAGCACGGCCAGCAGGGCTGCGGCCGCGACCAGCCGGACGCCGAGGAAGGTGAACGGCTCGGCGT
>JAOPUS010000265.1 GCA_025963345.1 Blastococcus sp.
ACCCGGTCCGCATCTCCATCGGCCGCGAGAAGGCGGTCGCCGGGGAGGCGCCCCGGGTCCGGCAGACCGCGTACGTCGTCCCCCGAGGGGCCAAGCCCGCCGCGCTCGGCCGGATCCTGGACATCGAGGCGCCGACCGCGGCGATCGTGTTCTGCCGCACCCGCGAGGAGGTCGACTCGCTCGCCGAGACGCTGAACGGCCGTGGGTACCGCGCGGAGGCTCTGCACGGCGGGATGAGCCAGGAGCAGCGGGACCGGGTGATGGGCCGCGTACGCGGTGGGACCGCGGACCTGCTGGTCGCCACCGACGTCGCCGCGCGCGGGCTGGACATCGAGCAGCTCACGCACGTCGTCAACTACGACGTCCCCTCGGCGCCCGAGTCCTACGTGCACCGCATCGGGCGGGTCGGCCGCGCGGGCCGTGAGGGTGTGGCAATCACCCTGGCCGAGCCGCGCGAGCACCGGATGCTCAAGACGATCGAGCGGGTCGCCGGTGCGCCGATCGCCGTCCAGACGGTGCCGACCGTGGCCGACCTGCGGAACCGACGGCTCCAGCTCACCCAGGCGGCGCTCCGCGAGAGCCTGCTGACCGACGACCTGGACAAGTTCCGCGTGGTCGTCGAGACCCTCACCGACGAGTTCGACCTCATGGAGGTCGCCCTCGCGGCGGTCAAGCTGGCGCACGAGGCCGGGGGAGGGGTCGACGACGACGAGGAGATCCCGCAGGTCGGCTTCCGGCAGGACAAGGACGGCGGACGTGCGCCCGCGGGCCGGGGGACCGGCGGCCGGGACGACCGTCCTCCCCGCCGCGTCCCCGGTGGGTCGGCCGCCCGCCTGTTCATCGGCGCGGGCCGGGACGCCGGGATCCGCCCGGGGGACCTCGTCGGCGCCATCACGGGGGAGACCGGCCTGAAGGGCCGCGACATCGGCTCGATCGAGATCCACCAGCGGTTCGCGCTGGTGGAGGTGCCGGAATCGGCGGCGGACGAGGTGGTCCAGGCGCTGCGCGCCACGATGATCAAGGGTCGCAAGGCCACGGTCCGCCGCGACAAGACCTGAAGAAGGACCCCGTCCTCCCCACCCTTCGCACGCTCAGGGCGGGACCCTGGACGGGGCCGTCAGGCGGGACGTGGCAGGTCCTGCCGGTGCAGGCGGACGGCGACCAGCGCGACGTCGTCCTCCGGCCGGCCGTGCACGAGCCGCTCGAGCACCTCGTCGAGCAGCTCCTCCAGCGGCCGGTCGGCGAGCTCGATCAGGGTGTCGCGCAACCGCACCAGTCCGGTGTCGAGATCGGCGTCGCGCCGCTCCACGAGGCCGTCCGTGTACAGCAGGACGGTGGCGCCGCGGTCGAGCGTGACCACCGACTCCCGGCGCCGGGCCTCGTGGTCCACGCCGAGGAGCAGGTCGCCCTTCCAGGAGGCGAGCTCGGCGACGCTGCCGTCCGGATTGATCACGAGCGGGGGCAGGTGGCCGGCGTTGGCCCACCGCATGCGGGTGATGCCCCGTTCGCGCTCCTCCGGGGTCTGCTCGAACCGGGCGACCGTGGCCGTGGCCAGGGTCCTCGTCTGCAGCGTCGTCATCGAGGCGTCCAGGCCGCGCAGCACCTCGGCCGGCCCGGCGTCGCTGTAGGCGGCGATCCCCCGGAGCAGGCCACGCAGCTGGCCCATGGCGGCCGCCGCCTCGGTGTCGTGGCCGACGACGTCGCCGATCACGAGCATGGTGGCCCCGCCCGGCTGCAGGAACGCGTCGTACCAGTCGCCGCCCACTCGCGCCGCCTCGGCCGCGGGCAGGTAGCGGACGGCGATCTCCCCGTGGTCGGGCTGGGGGGGCTCGGTGAGCAGGCTGCGCTGCAGCCCCTCGGCGAGCTGCTGCTGGGCGCTGTAGAGCCGGGCGTTGTCCAGCGCCAGGCCGGCGCGGTCGGCGACGTCCTGAGCCGTCGCCAGGTCCTCGTCCTCGACGGCCGAGCCGGGCCGGAAGTACAGGGTCACCACGCCGAGGATGCGGCCGCGGCCGCGCAGCGGCAGGACGGCGACGCTCTCCGGGCGCAGCACGCCGAGCAGGTCGCGGGCCTCGCCCGCCGGGAGGAGACCGAGCAACGTCGACCCGGCCTCGCGGACCGGCTCGCCACTGACCAGGGCCCGGCCCACCGGGGAGACGGCCGGCATCGACTCCATGCGGACGGCGGCGTACCGGTCGAGGAGTGCGCGGGCGGCGGGGTCGGCATGCCAGGAACCGACGTCCCGGGGTCGTCCGTCGGGCTCGACCAGGGTGACGACGCAGAAGTCGGCCAGTGCCGGGACGACCAACCGGGGCAGGCGCGCCGTCGCCGAGCGCGCGTCCAGGGTGCCGGCGAGCTCGGAGCTCACCTGGGCCAGGATCGCCAGGCGCCGCGCGGACCGCTCCGCCTGTTCCTGGACGCGCCGGCGCTCGGTGACGTCGAGGAAGTAGACCGACAGCCCGTCGGGCGACGGCCAGGCGCGCAGCTCGTACCAGCCGTCCAGCGGTGCCGGGTAGTAGGCGTCGAAGGAGACGGGCACGCCCGTGCGGACGGCGCTCCGGTAGCTGTCCTCGAAGATGCTGTTCACCGCGGCGGGGAAGGCGTCCCACAGCACCTTTCCGAGCAGCTCGTCGCGCGAGCTGCCGAGGAGGCGCTCGGCCTCGGCGTTCACGTGGGTGAACCGCCACTCGCGATCGAGGCTGTAGAAACCGGCCGGCATCGCCTCGAGCACACGGGTGACCCGCGCCGCGCCGGCGCGCTCACCGGTGGTGTCGTTGGCAGCGCCGAGGACGCGGACGGCGGAGCCGTCGGGGCCGGTCAGCGTCCGGCCGCGGGCGTGCACCCAGCGGGTCTCGCCGTCCGGCCGGACGACGCGGTACTCGGCGTCGTACTCCCCGCGCGTCGCGATCGAGTGCTGCAGCGTCTCGGTCACGCGGAGGACGTCGTCGGGGTGCAGGCGGGCGGTGAAGGCTTCGATGGTCTCGTCGAAGGAACCGGGCTCGTAGCCGAACATGGTGGTCAGCCGGTCGTCCCAGGACAGGCGACCGGTGACCAGGTCCCAGTCGAAGGTGCCGATACCCGCGGCGTCGATCGCCAGCCCCCAGCGCACCCGGTCGGCCTCGAACTCCTCGACCAGCGCGGAGAGCTCGAGCTCGGTGACCGCCGATTCGGCCAGCTGACGCAGGGTGGTGATGTCGGTCTCCGACCATGCGCGGGGTTCGGGCCCGAAGACGCACAGCGCTCCGATCGCGGTGCCTGCGTGCCCGGTCAGCGGGATCCCGAGGTAGGCGCCGATCTGCCTCGAGGCGACCGGCGGCAGGTCGCGCACCCGCTCGTCGGCCCACGCGTCAGCAACGACCAGTGCGCCGGTGCCCGCGGCGGTCACCGTGCACAGCGAGTCCTCCAGCGGGCCCTCCGACCCGACCGCGCCCGGGGCCAGGCCGGTGCCGGCGGCGACGAGCTGCACGTCGGTGAGCACCGAGACCTGGCCGGCCGGCGTGCCGAGAAGCCGGGACGCGAGTTCGGCGAGGCGGTCGAGGGCGAGGGTGCCGGGCCGGCCCGGCCGCAGCCTGCGGGCGTCGTCCAGCCGGTCCGGGTCGCGGCGCAGCTCCATGGCCGAGCGCTCGCCGAGATGTCCGGATCCGACGACCGTCCGGACTGTCGTGTCGTCCACCGAAGCCCTTCTGCCCGGTTCGACCGGGAGCTGCGGCGCCTGACCGCGTAGTTGGAGTCCCGCCGTGGACCCAGTTATGTCACGTCAGGTCGGTTGCGCGCAACCAAACGGCCGCAGATCACTGGATCCGCGGTCGGCGCCGCGGGTCAGGGGGCAGGGACGACGAGGGTCAGCGCGGTGCCGCCGTCATGTTCCACGTGCAACCCCGCACGCCTCAGCAGGCTCCGGAGTCGCACGACGTCGGCGGGTTCGGCGGTGGTCGTGGCGAGCAACCGGGCGACCCGGCCCTTGTGCGCCTTGTTGAAGTGGCTGACCACCGACCGGGTGCCGTCGGGTCGCTCGCTGAGCACCTCGACGGTGACCGCGCCCGGAACGGGGGCGAGCGCGGCGTACGAGCCGCTGCGGAGGTCGACGACGAGGTCGTCGACGGCGGCCAGCACGGGGGAGAGGGCCGGCTTCCAGAGAGCGCGCAGCGTGGGCAGGCCGGGCAGGCTGGAGCCGGCCGACACCCGGTAGGCGGGGATCCGGTCCTCCCCGCGGACCAGCCCGAACAGGGCGGACCCGACTGCCAGCCGCCGTCCGGCCCGCGCCCGCTGGGCCCGGGTCATGGAACCGATGTCGAGGGCGTCGTAGAGGACCCCGGCGTAGCGCTGCAGCGCGGGGAGGGTGCCGCTGGTCCAGAGCGCTGCATTCCGGGCGATCTCGTCGTCCTGGCGCGGGGTCAGGCCCAGCGCCGTCCGGGCGGCCGGGACGTCACCGGCCAGCTTGACCAGCGTCTCGGCGAGCTCGGTGCGCACCGGCGTGAGCTCCGGGGCGGTCAGCGCGGACAGGTCCAGCGGGGGACCGTCCCCACCCGGCGCCTTGGTCTCCGACGGAGGCAACAGCACGAGCACGAGGACCCACGCTACGTGCGTACAGGCCGTGGTCGTCCGCCCGGTGGGCCACGCCGTGACGTCGTCCACGTCCGGGGACCACCTGCAGGGGTCACGATCGTTCAGGACGACCACGTTCCGAGACCTGGAGCTCCTGTGGATGCCAGCCTCCCCCGCCGCCTCGTCACCGAGGCCGTCGGCACCGGCCTGCTGATCCTCTTCGGCCCCGGGAGCGTGGTGGCCGCGCTCGCCGTGGGACAGGGCACGCTCGACTACGCCGGCCTGGGGATGATCGCTCTGTCCTTCGGGCTGGTGGTGGCTCTGATCATCTACGCGTTCGGCAGCACGTCCGGATCCCACATCAACCCGGCCGTCACCCTGGCCCTGGCCTCGACCCGCCGCTTCCCCTGGCGCGAGGTCGCGCCCTACGTGGTCGCCCAGCTGGTCGGCGCCGTCCTCGGTGGACTGCTGATCGTCGCGGCCTTCGGCAGGGCGTCGGTCGATGTCAGCAACGCCGGGGCGGTGTCCTTCGGCGCGGGCGTCGGCTATCCGCGGGCGATCCTCGCCGAGGCACTGGCCACGTACCTGCTGATGCTGACGATCATGGCCCTGGCCGTCGACAAGCGTGCTCCCGCGGGCTGGGCCGGACTGATGATCGGGCTGTCGGTGACATGCCTGGTCCTCGTCTTCGGGCCGCTGACCGGAGCCGCTGTCAACCCCGCCCGCGCCTTCGGCCCGTTCGCCGCCTCTGCGCTGGTCGGCGGCGACGTCCCCTGGAGCCAGTTGCCGGCCTACGTCGTAGGCAGCGTCCTCGGCGCTCTGGTGGCGGCCGTCAGCTACGACCTGCTCGCCCGGCCGCGTGCCGCGGAGGCCGTGACCGGGGCCGAGGCCGAGCCGGCGCAGGGGACCCAGGGCGACATCGTCGGCCGCCGGGCCGGTGAGCAGGACCGCGAGCCGTCGGCGGCCACCTCCGAGGCCGGGGGACGGCGTCGTCATGGAGAACGTCCGCGCTGACCGGCGCGGGTGAGAAGTCGGGAAGGACGACCCGGACCGGGACGTCACGGACGAGAGGCGGGAACGCTGTGGCCGGCAACAGGGGTGTCAGGTACATGGGACCGGGCAAGGTCGAGGTTGACGACCTGGACTATCCGAAGCTGGAACTGCAGGACGGCCCGGGCGTGAACCCGGCCAACGTGGGCCGCAAGACCCCTCACGGTGTGATCCTGAAGACCGTCGTCACCAACATCTGCGGGAGCGACCAGCACATGGTCCGCGGCCGGACCACGGCTCCCGAAGGTCTGGTGCTCGGCCACGAGATCACGGGGGAGATCGCGGAGAAGGGGCCTGACGTCGAGTTCCTCGAGGTGGGCGACCTCGTGAGCGTGCCGTTCAACATCGCCTGCGGCCGCTGTCGCAACTGCAAGGAGGGCAAGACCGGCGTCTGCCTGAACGTGAACCCCGACCGCCCGGGCTCGGCCTACGGCTACGTCGACATGGGCGGGTGGACCGGTGGCCAGGCGAACTACGTCATGGTCCCGTACGCCGACTGGAACTGCCTGAAGTTCCCGGACCGCGATCAGGCGATGGCGAAGATCCGCGATCTGGCGATGCTGTCGGACATCTTCCCGACCGGCTACCACGGCTGCTACACCGCGGGGGTGACGACGGGCTCGACCGTCTACATCGCCGGCGCCGGCCCGGTGGGCCTGGCTGCGGCCACCGCGGCGCAGCTGCTCGGCGCCGCGGTCGTCATCGTCGGGGACCTGGTCGAGGACCGGCTGGCGCAGGCGCGCAGCTTCGGCTGCGAGACCGTGGATGTCTCGCAGGGTGACCCGAAGGACCAGATCGAGCAGATCCTCGGCGAGCCGGAGGTCGACTGCGCCGTCGACGCGGTCGGCTTCGAGGCACACGGGTACGGGGCGGATGCGCAGAAGGAACAGCCCGCCACCGTGCTGAACTCACTGATGGATCTCACCCGGGCCGGCGGCGCGCTGGGCATTCCCGGCCTCTACGTGACCGGGGACCCCGGTGCCGCCGACGAGGCGGCGAAGACCGGGTCGCTGTCCATCCGGTTGGGGCTGGGCTGGGCCAAGTCGCACGCCTTCTACACCGGTCAGTGCCCGGTGATGAAGTACAACCGCCAGCTGATGATGGCGATCCTGCACGATCGGGTGCAGATCGCGAAGAACGTCAACGCCACCGTGATCCCGCTGGACGAGGCGCCGCGCGGCTACGCGGAGTTCGACCAGGGCGCGGCCCGCAAGTACGTCCTCGACCCGAACGGCATGGTGGGCGCCGCCTGATCGCAGGGGAGGGGCGTCAGTCCGCCAGGTCCACGATGACCGGGGCATGGTCGCTGGCGCCCTTGCCCTTGCGTTCCTCGCGGTCGATGACCGCACCGGTGACGCGGCCGGCGAGCGCGGGGGAGCCGAGGACGAAGTCGATCCGCATGCCCTCACGCCGCGGGAAGCGCAGCTGCGTGTAGTCCCAGTAGGTGTAGACGCCGGGGCCGGGCGTGTACGGCCGGACGACGTCGGCGAAGCCGGACTCGACGATGGCCCGGAAGGCTGCCCGCTCGGGCGGCGAGACGTGCGTCGAGTGCGAGAACACGGTCATGTCCCACACGTCGTCGTTCTCCGGCGCGATGTTCCAGTCGCCGACCAGCGC
>JAOPUS010000110.1 GCA_025963345.1 Blastococcus sp.
CCTCGAACACGCCGGAGGGCAGGGCCAGCAGGAGGGCCGCGCCCACGCTGCCGGCGAGGCCCGCCAGCAGGACGACCCGGACGGTGATGCCGGGGTGGAGGCGCAGCTCTCGACGGAAGCCCACGGCGGCGCCGGCCCCGGCCGGCACGAGGCCGATGGTGTTCGAGGCGTTCGCCACCACGGGCGGCAGGCCGACTGCCAGCAGGATCGGGAAGCTCAGCAGGGAGGCCACGCCCACCGTGGAGGTGAGCAGCCCGGCGCCGAACCCGGCGAGGACGACCAGGAACTGGTCCAGACCCGTCATGCTCCTCCTCGGTCGACGCGTCACCAGGATGGCGCGCTGGCCAGACCACTGAACCAGACGGCACCGGCGCGTCGACGGCTCCGACGACTCCGGCGCCATGGGGTCTGGGGAGGGGGCGGGCCGACGGCCGAACTCGTCCCCCGTTGGGCGACGGTTCAGGTGGTGAGCTGACCGAGGCACGCGGTAGCCGCAGCGCTGCCGTCCCCGCGGATGATCGCATCGGCCAGGGCGTCGAGAGAGGCACGCAGAGCGGGCGAGTCCTGCGGGGCCGGGGCTTTCTCGGCGAGCAAGTCGTCGAGGTCGGCCAGCAGGTGCGACCCGGCCAGGCGGCGGATGCACCGCCACGTGTGCTGGAAGGTTCGCTGGCGGCCGTCGTCGGCCAGCATCGCCACCCGGAGCGAGGTCTGCGGATTGGTGGCGGCTGCACGGGAGATCCCCGCCAGAATGGCTTCCCGGGCTGCGTACACCTCGTCCTGCGGCCGGCTCGCCAGCTGCTCGTCCAGCGGGCCGGCTGCCGTGCCGATCGAAGGAGCGGGATCACGCACCAGTGCGCCGACTCCGTGCCGGACCTCGATCCGGCCCCGGGTCTCCAGCGCCGCGAGAGCCCGGGACAGGGTGGCCCGGCTGACCCCTAGCTCGGTGGCGAGCTGTCGCTCCGATGGCAGGCGGTCGCCACCGACGAGCCCCTGAGCCTCGATGAAGTCGGAGATGTGGGCAGCGAGCTTCTCGTACAGCCGTTCCCGGCGGACAGGTGACATCCGGCGCGGTGTGACCGAGTCCATACACGTCACCTTAGTGCCGGAGTGGCTCAGTTGTCAGGTGGCTCAGCCACTGGCAATATACAGCCGGCGTCGGCATGGCCGCCGTCACATCTCCCTGCTCACCCCTAGGACTCCGTTGTCTCACGAACTGATCTCGCTCGCGGTACTCGCGATCGTGTTCCTCGTCGCGACCGTGCGTGGCGTCAACATGGGCGCCCTTGCGCTCGTGGCGGCGTTCATCGTGGGCGTGACGGTCTTTGCCCTGGACGCCGACGGCGTGCTCACCGGTTTCCCCGGCAACCTCTTCGTCATCCTGGTCGGCGTCACGTACCTGTTCGCCCTCGCCAAGAACAACGGCACGGTCGACTGGCTGGTGCACGGCGCTGTGCGTGCGGTCGGCGGCCGCGTCGCACTCGTTCCGTGGGCGATGTTCCTGGTCTGCGCACTCGTCACCGCGATCGGCGCCGTCAGCCCCGCCGCCGTGGCCATCGTCGCTCCGATCGCCATGGGCTTCGCGGCCCGCTACCGGATCCACCCGCTGATGATGGGCATGATGGTGGTGCAGGGGGCGACCGCCGGGAGCTTCTCGCCCATCGGCATCTTCGGCAGCATCACCAACGGCGTCGTCGAGCAGAACGACCTGCCCGGCAGCCCGGCCTTCCTGTTCGGGGCGACCTTCCTGGCGGCCACGGTCATCGCGGTCATCACCTACGTCGTCTTCGGCGGCCGCGAGCTGGTGGCCCGGGGTCGCGAGGACGCCCAGGTGGCCGCCATGGCCGCCGAGGCCGAGAAGGCGTCGTACGCCGTCACGCGGACGACGACCGGTGGCACCCCGCACTCAGCAGTGGAGGTGACCCGCAACGCGGGGTCCGGCAGCAACGCGGACGACGCCCACCGGCTCAACCCCGAGCGCATCGTGACCCTGCTGGGGCTCGTCGCCCTGATCGTGGGGGCGCTCGGTTTCGACCTCGACGTCGGCTTCACCGCCCTCACCATTGCCGTCGCCCTCACGCTGGCCTTCCCGAAGGCAGCCAAGGGTGCGGTGGAGAAGATCAGCTGGGGCACGGTGCTCCTGATCGGCGGCATCGTCACCTACGTCAACCTGCTCCAGGCCCAGGGCGTCGTCGACTGGCTGGGTGAGCGGGTCGCCGAGGTCGGTGCGCCCCTGGTGGCCGCCCTGCTGATCTGCCTGATCGGGGCCGTCGTCTCGGCGTTCGCCTCCACCACGGGCATCATCGGCGCGCTGATCCCGCTCGCCGTGCCCTTCCTGCTGACCGACCAGGTCAGTGCCATCGCCCTGATCGCCGCGCTGGGCATCTCCAGCTCGGTGGTCGACTGCAGCCCGTTCTCCACCAACGGCGCGCTCGTGGTCGCGAACGCCGACCCCGACGACAGGGACATGGTGTTCAAGCGGCTGATGCAGTGGGGGATGTCGATCGTCGTGATCGCACCGATCGTGGTGTGGGCGGTTCTGGTGCTGCCCACCGCGTGAGCCCGGGCCGCGTCGGCGGCCCGCGGTCACAGCGTCCGCAACACGCCCGGAAGGTCCGCAGCCTCCTCGATCTCGAGCGACGGCTGCGGACCTTCTGTGTCGATGACGTGGCCGCGCCGCGCCAGGCGCACCGTGGTGATGCCGGCCTCCAGCGCGCCGCGCACGTCCCGCGCCGACGCGGCCACGTGCACCAGGCGCTCCGGGGCCACGGTCGTTGCGGCTCGGCGGTAGATGTCCGCGCTCGGTTTGTACGCGCCCAACCGCTGCGACGTGAGCAATAGCTCTGGCTCGACGAGACGAGCGGCGCGCGTGGTCCGGGCGAGCGCGTCGTCGACGTTCGACAGGATGCCGGTCCGGTGCTCGGCCGCCACGGCGCGGACCCCGTCGGCGACGTCCGGCCACAGCGGCCACTCCGCGACCGAGTCCTGGACCGTCGCGAGGTCGGCGTCGAGCGTCCCCCCGTCCAGACCGAGCTCGTCGTAGGTACGCACCAGGGCCTGCCGGGACAGGTCGGAGAAGGTCACCGGGGGCCGGGCGGTGCGCTGCAGTGCCTTGTTGTGACCGTCCCAGCGGTCGTAGAGCGCCTCGCCGGTCGGGTCCCACCCCCGACGAGCAGCCAGGGCGGCGAAGGCGGACGAGCCTCCGCTGCGACTGTCGGTCAGAGCACTGAACAGGTCGAACGTGACGATCACGCCGACGAGTATCCGGGTTCGCCCCGGCCTCCGAGCGAAGACCCGGCGACACCACGGTCGTGGGGCCCCCGCGCCGTTCCGCCGGCGCCGTACGGTGTGCCGTGGGTGAGCGTCCACCGTGAGGCGGCGACCTGTCCGGGTGCCCTGAGCATCCTCGGGTGTGGCCACGTGTCTCGCCCGATCCGGCGCTGTGCGGTTGTCCCGGGCGTTGTCCTTATCCTTGTCCCCGGGATTGTTCTCGTGTCCCGCCGACGTGGGGTATGGGAACAACTCCGGCGACCTGCACTTTCGCGAGTTTCGCTGCGCAGTGCCGTGCTGGGTCTCGGAACGCGGCGTGGTCGACCCCGGAACGTAGATCGGCATCGCCTGGAACGCCTGGACGGCCGGGTGATCTGGTCGTGCAGGGCGAGCGGGTCGATTCCGGCGATGTCTCGAGCCGCGATCACGGTGGGAAACCCGCTGACGGGCCGCTCGGCGGCAGGTTCATCCGAAGGGACTTGCGTCCCTGGCAGAGTCCGGTGCCCGGCGGGACAGTGAGCTGCCACGGGGTCCACTCCGTCAGGGGGAGTCGGCCATGGCCGTGGACGAGGCCAAGCTCAACGACCTGCTCGGGCGGTTCGTCATCGACGTGGGAGCGAGCTTCCAGGCACTGGGCGCGGTCCTCGGGGACCGGCTCGGGCTCTACCGGGCGCTCCTGGCCGTGATGCCGGCCGTACCCGCGGACGTCGCCCGGGAGGCGGACGTCGATGAGCGGTACGTGCGCGAGTGGCTGGCAGCCCAGGCGGCGGGCGGCTATGTGACCTACGACCCGGCGAGCGAGCGGTTCTCCCTCACCGAGGAGCAGGCGTTCGTGCTCGCCGACCCGAACGGCATGCAGGCGGCCGCGGCCTTTCTCATCCCGCTCGCCGCCGGCACGAACATCGACCGGATCGCCGACGCCGTCCGCACCGGTGAGGGCTTTCCCTGGCACGCCCATGACCCGGGGCTGTTCGAGGGGACGGAGCGGTTCTTCCGGCCGGGCTACGTCGCCAACCTCGTGTCCTCGTGGATCCCGGCGCTGGACGGCGTGGAGGACAAGCTGCGCGCGGGGGCCCGGGTCGCCGACGTGGGGTGCGGCCACGGCTCCTCGACGCTGCTGCTGGCCGCGGCTTACCCCGCCTCTCAGATCGTCGGCTTCGACTACCACGCACCCTCGGTTGAACAGGCCCGCAAGCGCGCCGTCGACGCCGGGCTCGCCGACCGGGTCTCGTTCGAGGTGGCGAGCGCCGCCGATTTCCCAGGCGAGGGCTACGACCTGGTGGCGATCTTCGACGCCCTGCACGACATGCCCGACCCCCTCACTGCGGCACGGCACGTCCGCGAGACCCTTGCCGACGACGGCACCTTCCTGCTGGTTGAGCCGTACGCCAATGACCGGCTCGAGGACAACCTCAACCCGGTCGGCCGGCTCTACTACGGGGCGTCGACGGTGATCTGCGTAGCGCATTCGATGACGGAGGAGCCCAGGACGGCGCTCGGCGCCCAGGCCGGGGAGGCGCGGCTCGCTGAGCTGCTGAACGAGGCCGGGTTCAGCCGCGTACGGCGGGCCACTGAGACCCCCTTCAACCTGGTGCTCGAGGCCCGCCCCTGACGGACGGAAGGGCGACAACTGACGTGGGGGACGCCCGGGGAGTACGACGGACAGCTGGGCATCGAGCAGTTCGCCGAGGACGGCACCGAGTACCGCTTCGTGCCCGACCGGCCCTCAGACCCCGGTGCACGGGCGGAGATGTCGCTGCTCGTAGCCCTGGGCCCCGGGCTGCCGGGAGAGGGGCTCCCGGCGGTCACGCGGCTACGGGAGCTGCTCGCGCTGGTGCGTGACGACATCTGCCCCGGTCCTTCCCGTACCTGTAGCGGCTTGTGTCGTCCAGCCTCGTGGAGCCGCGCAGATGTCCCCTGCGTTGTCCCTATGCTTGTCCCGGGGCTTGTTCCCATGTCCCGCCGACGTGGCGTATGGGAACAACTCCAGTGACCTGCGGTTTCTCACGACTAGCCGCCCGTCGTCCTGAGCCGTCTGGGGACGCGCCGCCTTCAGCGGTGGAACGCGGATCCGTGTGACGTGGAACGCCGGCCGGACACGGCTTGGGCGATGCGACGTGCGGCTGCATGGGGGCCACACGTCCGGGCGACCGCATGGCCTACGAGTTCCGACGCCGACGGGCCCGGCCGGCTCTTCGGTCCACGTAGCGGCACAACAGACTGCTGACGGTCCTGGGTCCCAGCCACCCCAGGGCGGCGTGTCAGATCGCCTGGATGTTGCTGTGCCAGCCAACTGCCAGGATCGCCTAGTGGCGACCTACGAGGTAGCGGTGACCTACACAGTCGAAGTCGTAGATGAGGAGGCGCTGCTCCACGCCGGCGCGGCCGCATGGGAGGCCACAGCCGGGGGCTGGGCGGTCCGCGTCGACGACGACGGCAGCGTCGTGGCGGCCACGGACGAGGAGGCAGCGGCTGACACCCCTGGGCTCGAGGCCAGCATCGCCTTCGTCCTGGGTGGCCAGCCATACCCGGTCGTGCCCGGAGTGCGATTCGCCGGCTCGTCCGTCGGGGTCCAGTCAGGCACCTCGAAGTAGTCGGGGGAAGACCCCGCGCGCGGTGACGGCAGCTTGCGACCGGGTTGTTGAGCGGTGCGTCAGCCCGGCGCACCGATGATCCGACCGGCTCCGCTCCGACGAACTGAACAGAGATGAACGCAGTAGCAGCGTGGTGACGCCGGCACGCTGCTCGCACCGGCGCACCGAAGGAGGTGATGTGCCGCGCCGGTGGGCAAGCAGCGAGGTCGGTCATGGCTCCGCCGCGCGAGCTGACCCGGCGCCCGACAGGAGGTGAACCGTAGCGCCGGTGGGCAGCGAAAGCGGCAGGAGCGGTCGGTCGACGACGCACCGACTTGCGTTCTCGCGCTCGGGTGGGTGAACCGAGCAGCTGACCGGTGGCGGTCGGACGACGTCGTCTCGATGATCACCCGGTGACCGAGGAGCGGAGAGGGCAGGGGTGGGGCCTCTTGCTGGTCCTCGGGGTCACCGCGGGCATCTTCGTCGGGGGCTTCCAGCAGGCGGTGCTCGGCCTGGTGAGTGGGGAACCGTGGAACTGGGCCGAGATGGCCGTGTACGTCGTCGGGTGGGCCGTGCTCGGGCCGCCGGCCATGTGGCTGGCCTGGCGGGCGGCCGACCGTTCCCTCCGTCAGAGCCCTGCCACGCCGGTCGGTCCCGCGCGGCGGAGGTTCGTCGCACCGGCGATGCGGTCCGGTGCGCTCCCGGCGGATGCCGAGCCGGAGCTGTGGCGACGCGTGCTGACCGCTGAGGTCCGACAGTGGAACGGCCTCCGGTGGCTGGCCGCGGTCTACGGCGCCGTCGTCGCCGCCCTGATCGGCCTCGCGGCGGTGGTCGCGAACGACAATGCCTGGGGCGTCTGGGCTCTCGCGGTCATCGTGGCGGCAGTGAGCCTGGCCGCGTTCCGCTGGGCTGGGCGCCGGCTACGGGTCGCGCGACGACTCCAGGCAGAAGCGCTGGCCAGTGGGAGCGGGCGCCAGTGACCGGCGCGTTGATCGTCGTGGTGGCCATCCTGCTGGGGCTGCCGTTGCTGGCCTGGTGGGTCGGCAGCCGTCGGGTGTGGTCGCGGCTGCGTCCAGGGGCCGATCCCGATCCGTGGGGCGACGCCATGCGCAAGTTCGGCCTGACACCGCAGGAGACGGCGCAGGTGGAGTCCGCGGTGACGTGGGGGCGCCGGCTGGACGACGAGCGGCTGCGCCGGGCCGCCGTGCAGTGGGCCCGGCAGCTCATCGAGCAGACCGAGGCACGCCGTCGGATCCACTCGCGCTCAGGACGGATCGCCGTGCTCCTCGGTCTGATCGGCGTCCTCGTGGCCGGCCTGTACTGGATGACCGTGCGCCGCGGCGAGTTCCCCTGGGATGCGGTCGTGTGGTGGGTGATCTGGCCCGCCGTCCTCGGATGGCTGGTGGGAGGCCCGCGCCGCGCCCTCCGGGTCAACGCGGATCCGGGCTCCACGGGCGACCGGTAGGGGCGCCCCGCTCGCCGTCGTGTCCGATTCCTGTGGCGCGCGGGACTGCCGGGCCGATCGTCGGCGGACGCCCCGGAGTTCTTCCCTGCGTTGTCCCTATGCTTGTCCCGGGACTTGTTCCCATGTCCCGCCGACGTGGCGTATGGGAACAACCCGGGTGACCTGCACTTTCGC
>JAOPUS010000122.1 GCA_025963345.1 Blastococcus sp.
TCTTCTCGCCGTGCCTCACGACGGCCTGCGAGGGGGACACGTTCCCGAAGCTGTTCACCGGGCCGGACTGGATCTCCCCGGCGCTGTACATCCTGATCTTCCCGCTCGGCTTCCGGCTGACCTGCTATTACTACCGCAAGGCCTACTACCGGTCGTTCTGGCTGTCGCCGCCGGCGTGCGCGGTCGCCGAACCGCACGGGCGCTACACCGGGGAGACCCGGTTCCCGCTGATCTTCCAGAACGTGCACCGGTACTTCTTCTACGCGGGACTGGTCTTCAACGCGATCCTCACCTACGACGCGGTCCTCGCCTTCCGCGACGAGAGCGGCGCGTGGGGGCACATGGGACTCGGCACGCTGGTGCTCCTGGCCAACGCGGCGCTGCTGTGGCTCTACTCGCTGTCCTGCCACTCCTGCCGGCACATCGTCGGCGGTCGGCTCAACAACTTCTCCCGGCACCCGCTGCGCTACCGCTTCTGGACGGTCGTCTCGCGGCTGAACGCCAATCACATGAAGTTCGCCTGGGCGTCGCTGTTCAGCGTCGCGTTCGCCGACTTCTACGTATTCATGGTCGCCACGGACACGATGTCGGACCTGAGGTTCTTCTGATGGAGCTCGAGAAGCACGAGTACGACGTCGTTGTCGTCGGGGCGGGGGGTGCCGGCCTCCGAGCCGCCATCGAAGCCCACGAGAGCGGCGCGCGGACGGCGGTCGTGTGCAAGTCGCTGCTGGGCAAGGCGCACACGGTCATGGCCGAGGGCGGCATCGCCGCCGCGATGGCCAATCTGTATCCCGAGGACAACTGGCGGGTGCATTTCCGCGACACGATGCGCGGCGGCAAGATGCTCAACCACTGGCGGATGGCGCAGCTGCACGCGCAGGAAGCGCCGGACCGGGTACGCGAGCTCGAGGACTGGGGCGCGCTCTTCGACCGCACGCCGGACGGTCTGATCAGCCAGCGCGACTTCGGCGGCCACCGGTACGCCCGGCTCGCCCACGTCGGTGACCGGACGGGGCTGGAGCTGATCCGGACGCTGCAGCAGCGCACCGTCGCGCTCGGCATCGACGTCTACATGGAGTGCACGGTCACCCGGCTGCTCACCGGACCGACCGGGGACGGTGGGGCGGGCGGCGACAGAGCGATCACCGGAGCTTTCGGGTACTGGCGCGAGTCCGGGCGCTTCATCGCCTGGCAGGCCCCGTCGGTCGTGCTCGCCACCGGCGGGATCGGCAAGTCCTACAAGGTCACCTCGAACTCCTGGGAGTACACCGGCGACGGTCACTCCCTCGCGCTTCAGGCCGGCGCGACGCTGGTGAACATGGAGTTCGTGCAGTTCCACCCGACCGGGATGGTGTGGCCCCCGTCGGTGCGCGGGATCCTGGTGACCGAGAGCGTCCGCGGTGACGGCGGCATCCTGAAGAACTCCGCGGGCAACCGCTTCATGTTCGACTACATCCCCGACTTCTTCCGCAAGGAGACCGCGGAGACCGAGGCCGAGGCCGACCGCTGGTACGACGACAAGAAGAACAACCGCCGCCCACCCGAGTTGCTCCCCCGCGACGAGGTCGCCCGGGCGATCAACAGCGAGGTGAAGGCCGGCCGCGGCACCCCGCACGGCGGCGTCTACCTCGACATCGCGTCGCGCCGCTCGCCGGAGTACATCCGCAAGCGGCTGCCGTCGATGTACCACCAGTTCAAGGAGCTGGCCGAGGTCGACATCACGAAGGAGCCGATGGAGGTCGGGCCCACCTGCCACTACGTGATGGGCGGGGTGGAGGTCGACCCCGACACGGAGGCCGGCCGTCTGCCCGGTCTGTTCGCGGCGGGTGAGGTGGCCGGTGGGATGCACGGGTCGAATCGACTCGGCGGGAACTCCCTGTCCGACCTGCTGGTCTTCGGCCGGCGGGCCGGCCAGGCCGCGGCCGAGCACGCACGCGGGCGAGCCGGCCGGGTCGAACTGCCGGACGACGCCCTGGCCGACGCCGGACGGGCGGCGCTCGCCCCGTTCGAGCGGGAGGGCGGCGAGAACCCGTACACCGTGCAGCACGACCTGCAGCAGACGATGCACGACCTGGTCGGCATCATCCGCACCGCACCGGAGATGGAGCAGGCGCTGGAGCGCATCGCCGCGCTGAAGGAGCGGGTCGCGAACCTCTCCGTCGAGGGCCACCGGCAGTACAACCCGGGGTGGCACCTCGCGCTGGACCTGCCGCACATGCTGACCGTCAGCGAGTGCATCGCCCGGGCGGCCCTGGAGCGGGAGGAGAGCCGGGGCGGGCACACCCGCGACGACTTCCCCACCGCTGACCCCGAATGGGGCAAGAGGAACCTGATCTGTTCGCTCGCGCCGGACGGTTCGGTGGCGCTGACCAGGCAACCGCTCCCCCAGATGCCGGCCGAGCTCGCCGAGATCTTCGAGGAGGTCTCGTGACGTACGACGCGACGTTCCGGGTCTGGCGCGGGGACGCCGAGGGGGGCGACCTGCAGACGTTCACCGTGGAGGTGAACGAGGGCGAGGTGGTGCTCGACATCATCCACCGGTTGCAGGCGACCCAGGCCGGCGACCTCGCCGTCCGGTGGAACTGCAAGGCCGGCAAATGTGGGTCGTGCAGCGCGGAGATCAACGGGCGACCGCGGCTGATGTGCATGACGCGGATGAGCACGTTCGGCGAGGACGAGACGGTGACGGTCACCCCGATGCGGGCGTTCCCGGTCATCCGCGACCTGGTCACCGACGTGTCGTTCAACTACGAGAAGGCCGCGCAGATCCCGGCGTTCACTCCCCGGCCGCGGGAGAAGGACGGCAACCACCGGATGCAGCAGGTCGACGTCGAGCGCTCGCAGGAGTTCCGCAAGTGCATCGAGTGCTTCCTCTGCCAGGACACGTGCCACGTCATCCGTGACCACGAGGAGAACAAGGCTGCCTTCGCCGGGCCCCGCTTCCTCATCCGGCTGGCCGAACTGGACATGCATCCGCTCGACGTGGTCGACCGCCGCGACGCGGCGCAGGACGAGTTCGGGCTCGGCTACTGCAACATCACCAAGTGCTGCAGCGAGGTGTGCCCAGAGGGCATCCACCTCACCGACAACGGCATCATCCCGTTGAAGGAGCGGGTGGTGGACCGCAAGTTCGACCCGCTCACCTGGCTCGGGTCCAAGATCTCGCGGCGACCGCGGGACTGACTCCTCACTCGTCGCGCTGGGCTGCCTCCCGGCGCTCTGCCCGGTCTCTCCCCCGAAGCCGACGTCCTGGCCGGCCACGCGTCCGACGAACTCTCCAGGCCGACGTCTTGCGGTCCTGGCGCGGCCAGGTGGTCACCGCGCCGAGGGGGCCGGAGCCGGCGGGGCTGCTGCCGGTGCCCCGGGGGATGCCGGAGGCGTGGGGCCAGGGGGCAGCGAGGCGGGATCGGTCCCGCCCTGGTCGAGCCGGAAGGGCGGATACCGGTCGGTCATCAGCGCCGCGTAGGCCCCCACCCGCAGCGCCCACCGGTCCATGCCGAGGATGAAGTCGTAGATCGGTTTCGGGTAGCGGCCGGTGAACAGCAGCACGATCGCGGCGAGCAGGACGAGCAGGCCGACCAGGCTCCAGCCGGCGTTCGTGCTGTTGTCCCAGCCGTTGTCCGTTCCGCCGCGGGTGCCCAGCCACAGTCCTCCCCCGACGAAGACGGAGAGGACGAGGAAGTGGGGAATCGCCAGCAGCCACTTCACGAAGATCAGGCCCCGGGACAGCCGTTCGGGGTAGGCCACGTCCAGGTGCGCCGGGTAATCCGGTACCTCGGCGAGCGTGAAGGGCGGATAGCGGTCGGTGCCCAGGGCCTCGTAGCCGTAGTAGTTCACGCGCCAGGACCAGCGCATGACGCCGACGTTGAAGTCGAACAGTGACCGTGGATAGCGCCCGGTGAACAGGATCGCGAAGAACGCGATCACGCTGACCACGAGGAACGCCACCCACAGGAAGAACAGCACGACGTAGTGCGGGATCAGCAGCAACCACTTGACCAGCCACAGCCAACGAGAGAGCGACGGGTCGAGTGCCGCGTCGACGCGGACGGGGTACGGGGTTCGGTTCTCGGTCACTTCGGGCTCCTTACGGGAGTGGACGCCGACGACCTCGTGGTCCCGGGAGTGTCAGCGAGATGTCGCGGGAAAGTGGCCACGTCGCCCCAACCGGAGGCGGAAGCCCGCGTCCACGGATGTCATCGCGTCTCCGACCCTGTACGCCGTCCATGATTTGTACGACGTACAGAGACCATTTACCCTGGGCGGCATGACGTCAAGGGAGACGGTCGCGCCGATGCCGGACAAGCAGGTGCGGAGGCGTCCGGGTCCGCGGCGCGCACTCACCGAGGACGAGATCCTCGACGCCGCACTGGGGCTGCTCGACGACGGCGGCGCGAATGCGGCCTCCGTGCGGGGCATCGCCGCACGCGTAGGAGTGGCGCCCAACGCCGTCTACACGTACTTCCCGGACAAGGCGGCCGTGGTCAAGGCACTGGTCGAGCGGGTGCTCGGCGAGGTCGACCATGACGTGTTCGCCGACCGCCGCCGGCCGTGGCGCGAACGCGTCGAAGCGTTGGCCCTGGAGCTGAGGGCGAATCTCTCGGCCCACCCCGGCGCGGTCGCTCTGATGATCGGCGGTCCCATGGACGGCCCGCACGCACGCGCCCTGAACGAACGACTCCTCGAACTCCTCACCGACGCCGGCCTCGAGCACACCGACGCCGCGCGGGCGGCCTATCTGCTCATCGTCTACGTGTTCGGCTCCATCGCCCTGGAGGTGGCGGATCTGAAGCAGCCCGGCCCGCTGCCTCCGGAGTCGGAGCGGACGGCCACCCGGAACCGCGCGTTCGCAGCGACTCCGGCCGGCCAGTTCCCCCGCAGCGCGGCCGCGGTGGCGACCATCGCCGGCTACGTCTCGACCGATCAGTACCTGTGGGGACTCCACCGTCTGCTCGACGGGATCGCCACGCAACGAGTGGGCAGCGAACGCTCCTGAAGTGCCGCCCGGCGTCACCGCTCATCGGCGAGTGCGCGGATCGGTGAGCACCTGCCCCACCTCGGCCGCGCGATCCGCACCGGCACGTATTGCGCCTACGTCCGCGACCCCCGAGCACCCGCGGGGTGGATCGGACTCCCGTAGGCGGCTGACGGACTACATGCTGTGATCGGCCCATGCCTGCGGCCGACTTCACCGAGGGTGTCCACATCGAGCGGTATCGGGACGGCTCGGTCCGAGCCCGCGGCCCGGTCGTCGACGGACAGCCCGACGGCTACTGGGAGTGGTTCCGCCTGGACGGCACCACGATGCGATCTGGCCACTTCGACAAGGGCCGCCAGACCGGCGAGTGGACGACCTACGACAAGAACGGCGCCGTCTACAGGGTCACGACGAAACGCTGATCGCCCTACGCGAGGTGCGACCCTCGGTCACAGACCATCCGCTCGCGCCGATCAGACGATGCCGCGCTCGTGACGGGAGCCGCCTCCCGCCCTGGCCCGGGAGCTGCCAGGAAGCAGCCCAGCACCGAGCCGGGGCATCGGTGTCTGGTGGGGCGGTGCCCGGAGACGCACAATTGCTGTGGGCAACTACGCGACGCGGGGGGACCGCACGCCAGTGGCCTGGATGCGGCCAACCGGATGCCCAGAGGTACAGCGGCGTCCCGAGGAGACGGCCATGGCAGTCGCAGAAAAATCCTCCGCACGCGGGCCGGTGTCGCTCAAGCGGGAGATCGGCCTGATCAGCTTGCTCTGGGCCTCGGTGGGTTCAATCATCGGGTCGGGGTGGCTCTTCGGAGCTCAGAAGGGACTCCTCGCCGCCGGACCGGCGGCGGTCATCTCGTGGGTCATCGGCGGGCTCGCGATCCTGATCCTCGCTCTCGTGCACGCCGAACTGGGAGCGATGTACCCGGTCTCCGGAGGATCGGCCCGCTTCCCGCACTACGCCTTCGGCGGGGCCGCGGGAGCCTCTTTCGGCTGGTTCTCCTGGCTGCAGGCCGCCACCGTGGCGCCCATCGAAGTGTCCGCGATGATCAACTACTCGACGCACTACTCCTTCGCGCACGGCTGGCTGCACCCGAACCAGACACTCACCGGAAGCGGCCTCGTCGTGGCGATCATCCTCATGGCGATCGTGTCGTCGATCAATTTCCTGGGCATCCGGGCACTGGCCCTGACCAACAGCACCGCGACCTGGTGGAAGCTCGCCGTCCCGCTCGTGACGATCCTCGTCGTGGCCATCGCCGGCGGGCTGCACCCGGGGAACTTCACCGCTGCCGACGGCTTCGCACCCGACGGCGCCAAGGGCATCCTGGCGGCGGTCTCGACCAGCGGGATCATCTTCTCGTACCTGGGCTTCGAGCAGGCCGACCAGCTCGCCGGTGAGTGCCGCAGGCCGAAGCGCGACATCCCGGTCGCGGTGATCGGGTCGATCGTGATCGGGTTCATCCTCTACGTCGCCC
The DNA here is from genome assembly GCA_025963345.1 of Blastococcus sp. Classification (GTDB taxonomy): domain Bacteria; phylum Actinomycetota; class Actinomycetes; order Mycobacteriales; family Geodermatophilaceae; genus Blastococcus_B. Next base: position 6,459 of record JAOPUS010000122.1, read on the forward strand.
TTCAGGTGGTCTTCCTGCTGGCGCTGCCGCCCAGCGCGATCGGTGGGACGTGGGCGACCGTCGGCAACGGGCTGTACAGCGCGTTCACCGGGCCGTGGGCGCAACTGGCCTCACTGCTCAGCCTCGGGTGGCTCGCCGCGATCCTGTACTTCGACGCGATCGTCTCCCCCGCCGGCACCGGCCTGATCTACACCGCGGCGTCGTCCCGGGTCTCCTACGGGTTGTCCCGCAACGGCTACGTGCCGCAGATCTTCGAGCGGCTCAGCAACCGCGGCGTCCCCTGGTTCGGCGTCGTGACCGCGTTCGTGGTCGGCTGCATCTGCTTCCTGCCGTTCCCGAGCTGGCAGTCGCTGGTCGGCCTGATCACCAGCGCGAGTGTGCTCATGTACGCGGGAGCGCCGCTGTCGTTCGGGGTCTTCCGCAAGCGACTGCCGCACGCCGAGCGGCCGTTCCGGCTGCCGGGGGGTGAGTTCTTCTCCCCGCTCGCCTTCGTCGTCTCGGGCCTGATCATCCTGTGGTCGGGGTGGTCGACGGACTGGAAGCTCGGCGTCGCAATCCTGCTCGGGTACGTGATCCTGGGCCTCAACCGGGCGTTCCACCTCAATTCGCACAATCCCGTGATGCAGTGGCGGGCGGCCCAGTGGCTGCCGGTCTACCTGATCGGCCTGGGCCTGATCGTGTACCTCAGCCCGTACGGGCCGCTGACGAAGCCGGCCCTCCCGCTCTGGTGGGACATCGCCGTCACTGCCGTCTTCAGCCTGGTCATCTACTACTGGGCCCTCGCCGTGGCACTGCCCACCGAGCAGATCGAGGAGATGATCAACGAGGTCGTCGTGCCGGAGGAGGCGACCATCGCCCCGTAGCGGCGAACCGGGCCAGGAATCCCATGGCCTGCGGGACGGTGGCGGCGACTGGGATTGTCGAGGCGCCGCGCGGTCATCGCGGACAAGGACCTCGGTCACCGTCGTCCTTGTCCTGTCCCAGCACGCCACTCCGGGTCTACTGTGCGGGCGCATGGCCGCGATCGACACCGGGCCCGTCGCCGACCTCCTGCACGAGGTGGCGGAGACCCACCATCGGGTCTACCGGATCACCGACGGCGAGGACCCCGACTGGGCGTCCTGGTACGCGAGCTGGCTGATCGACCTTTCCGAGCTGCCGGAACTACTGGACCGCAAGCCGGTCCGCAGCGAGCTCATCTACATGCTCGTGCTGCTGGACAGGGAGGTTGCCGGCCAGCAGCCTGCCGAGCCGTGGGAGCAGTACTACGCCCGCCGGCTGACCGAGCACTTCGCCCAGTAGGGACACCTCGCGGACCGGCGGCGGAGTGTCGGAGCGCGGCCAGGGCCTCGTCGCCAGCAGTTCGGTGACCGTCCGCTACACGTTGGAAGCGGGTTCGCAGGGCAGTTCCCCGCGGCCGCCCGGTTCACGCGGTCGCGCCGGTCTCGGACGGCGAGTCGTGTACCGCCGCGAGGACCTTGACCGCTGGATCACCGCGCAGCGCGAAGCCGAGTCGGTACGGCGGTAGGCGCCGGCCAGTACCGCAGCGGTCGGCTGGGCTGGGCTCACGGCTCCTCGCCTCCTCTGACCGAGTGATCATTCGTTCGGTCGGGTCTTGCCCGAGCCGTCGTGTGTCTCTGATGGGGCCCACTCAGACACCATCCGACCTACTAGATCGGTGCCAGTCCCGTGCGACGCCGCCGAAACGGCGAGCGCCGGTCCGGTGAGCAGGTCGGTGCCGACGCCCTCCCACGACGACGGACTGTCGGGGTCCACGCCGGCCACGCCCCGGCGACCGGTGACGCCGCATGGCCGCACGTTCGTGACCATGGCGATGCGCAGCTTCTTCGGGCTGCACCAGGCCTGGTTCCTGACGCGGTACCGGCTGCGGGTGCAGTGAGGCGGTTGACCGCGGCGTGACCGTCCACGTGTCCTCCCGCATCGCCTGCTTGATGTGGGCCGTACGCGCGGCGACGTTCTTCAACCTCGTGAACGCGAACTGGGAGAAGAGCGCGAAGCCCAGGAACCACGCCCACCGCCGGACGGACGGGTGCGCCAGGTGCCAGGCCGTCCAGGTCTGGACCACACCGGCGCCCAGGGCGAACATCGTCGTCGCCGCGAACACAGGGCCCAGCCACGACACGAGGGGTTCACCCCGCAGCACCCAGTACGCCAGCAGCGGGCCCACCTGCATGCAGATCCAGGGGACGACCTCCCGCCAACCCAGCAGGTGCAGCGCCCCCAGTCGCTGGCGGGCGGTGAGCTGCGACGTCCGGAGCACGGCCGGGAGATGTCGCAGTGAGACCTGCGACCAGCCCTGGGCCCAGCGCAGCCTCTGCCTCCACAGCGCACCGACGCGGTCCGGTGCCAGTTCCGTCGACACGAGGCCCGGGTCGGAGACGATCCGGCCACCGGCGCGCAGCACGCGTAGTGAGGAGTCGATATCCTCGGTGAGCATGAAGCTCCGCAGCCGGGTGCGGGCCAGCGTCTCGCGGCGCCAGAAGCCGTTGGAACCGCCGAAGATCGCGAAGCCGTGCAGGCGAGCACGGCCGGGATGACTCACCGCGTAGATCGTCTCGAACTCGGCGGCCAGCAGGCGCGTGAGCAAGCCGTCCGCGCCGTTGCGCACCACACAGTGGCCCTGCACGACGTCGACCCCGCTGGCGATCCACCGCCAGGCACGCCGGAAGGCCAGCGGTGCGGGGTGGTGGTCGGCGTCGAAGATCCCGATGAACTCGCCGTCGACGCGGGCCAGCGCCGCGTTCACGTTCTGAGCCTTGGAGACGCTGCCCTCCACCCGCAGCGGGAGGAACCGGGGGTTCGCCTCGGCGATCGCCCGCAGCGTGCGTTCCACGGCCATCGGCTCGGGAGTGTTGTAGGCCAGCACGATCTGTAGGTTCGGGTAGTCGTGCCGGAGGAACGCCTTGACCGTCTCGATGACGGTGTCGGCCTCATTGGGCAGGTAGGCGGCGATCACAGCCGACGCCTTCGGCAGCGCGCCCGGCGGTGCCGGCGGTAGCTCCGTCCGGCGCAGCGCGAGGAGGCTTTCGGCCCAGATTCCGGCGGCGGTGAAGGTGACGGCGGCGGTCACGATGAGGTAGGCGATCCAGGTGACGTCGAACCCGAGTGTGTCCGTCAGCGCGTACAGGCCCAGCGGGATACCGAAGCACAGCATCTGCTGGCCCACGACCTGCAGCGCCGTACGCCCGCGCCGCAGCATGTTCCGCGACCCTGGACCCGTCACCTCACCCAGCGCGGCTCGCCACCGTGTGGGATGCAGGTCGAGCTGCTCGGCGGCGTGCCGCAGGGCAACCCACGCACGTTCCTCGAGCGCCACCGCCTCCAGCCCGGGTTCGGAGACGGCGTAACCCATGACGGGCGTCAACTGCACGGCGCCACCACTGACCCCGAACTCGTACGAATGGAGTTCACGCATGAGCCGCTCGAGCCGGATCTGAGCGCCCGCGGCATCGGTCTCGGGCATGAGCAGCGCCAGCTGCCCGCGGGCGGTACCGACCGCGTCCAGCAGGCGACCGTCCGCCTTCACGATCCGCACCGCCTGCGCCAGCAGCTCGTCGCGGGCACGGGCACCGAGTTCGGCGTGCAGCGCCGGCAGCTCGTGAAAGGACAGGAGGGCGAGCACGCCGGGGCGACGGGTGCGCGCAGCGCGCTCGGCCTCGTGGCGGAGCTGTTCGAGAGAGGCCTCGGTCGTCAGCGTTCCGGTGACCGGATCGGTCGCCACCCGGCGGCGGGAGGCCGATGGGCGCATGAGCCTGGCCTGCAGGCGCGCCCGGAGGTCGTCCGTCGCCACATCCCGGTCGACCACGTCATCGGCCCCGGCCATGAGCGCCGCGAGCCGCAGGTCGCTGCCTTCGGTGAGCACAAGCGCCGGGACGCCATCCCCGTCGACGGCTCGCCGCAGCGCCTCGAGCACGGACAGGGGCTTGCCCTCGTCGTCCCAAGGCGCGTCGAGCACCAGCAGGTTGGGTGAGACCTCCTCGAGCCGCTCGAGCGCTTCCTCCGGCGTCGTGCAGCAGAGCGCGGTGCATCCCGCCCACTGGACCGCGTCGCGCAGGCGCTCGAGCATCGCCGCATCGCAACTGACGACGAGCGCAGTGTCGCGACGTTCATTGACGGCGAAATCATTCACACCGGGGTCATCGACCGGAGTGCACGAATCCTTAATGATCTTGTTCGAGCATTTTCGCACGTCAACCCCGGGTGTTCCTTGAGCCGCCTTCAGAGACAGCGAGCAACGGACCTCCTCCGTGTCTCCGCGGCTAGGCACAGCCTCCAGTCGACCTACTGGAGGCAGCCTGGCCAACCTGCTGAGCGCCCGTGTGCTGCCCCCTCTCCCGTCGCTGACCGGGCGTCCACAGGGCGGTGGCGGATCCACAGCTTCATGCCGCAGCCCACCGACCAGGCTCGTGGGGCGCTACGTCGATAGCCGAGGCCGGCACCGGGACGGGCCGAGGACGAGAAGGCGGCGAGCATGGCCAGCATCTCCAGGTTGCCGAACGGCAAGTACCGCCCGCGGTACCGGGACGAACACGGCAAGGAGCACCCCCGTCACTTCGACCGGAAGGTCGACGCCCAGCGGTGGCTTGACGAAGTCACCGCGGCCATGGTCACCGGCGCCTACGTCGATCCGGGCGCCGGCCGACAAGACTTCGCCGAGTACTACGCCGAGTGGTCGGCCCGGCCAGGTGTGGGCCCCGGGCACCGAGACCGCCATGAGCCTGGCCGCCCGCTCGACCACGTTCGCCGACGTCCCGCTGCGCTCACTCCGCCGTTCCCACGTCGAGCGCTGGGTCAAGAGCATGGTCACCCGCGGCCTGGCACCGGCACACGCCGGGCCAACAACGTCCGGGCCGTCCTCCGCGGCGCCGTCGCCGACTGGGTGATCCCGCGCGACCCGAGCGAAGGCGTGGCACTCCCCCGCCGTCGCCGCGCGGCGGCCGCCATGACGCTGCCGACCCCTGCCCAGGTCGGCGGCATCCTCCAGACTGCCGACGGACCTTTCTGTGCCTTCGTCGGCCTCTGCGGCTTCGCCGGCCTACGCCTGGGCGAAGCAGGTGTACCTCGCCCCGTCACTGGTCGATCTGCTCGCCCAACACGTCGCCGCCCACTGCCCGGAGGGGAACTGGCTCGTCACCGGAGAAGCCGGGAAGCCGGGAAGCCGCCGCACCAGAACACAGTGGGCTACCGCTGGCGCACAACGCTCATGGCGGCCGACCTCACCGGCGTGAAGCTGCACGACCTCCGGCACTTCTACGCCCCCGGGCTCATCGCCTCCGGCTACGACGTCGTCACCGTGCAGCGCGCGCTCGGGCACGCGAGCGCCACCACGACTCTGAACACCTACAGCAACTTCTGGCCGACCGCGGAGGACTTCACGAGGCGGGCCGCCGAGCAGCTGTTCGCGGACGGTTGCGGTCTGGGTGCGGACTCAGCGTGTCCAACAGCCGCTGACCAGTACAAACAGATCAGGTCACACGTTGAAGCGGAACTCCACGACGTCGCCGTCCTGCATGACGTACTCCTTGCCCTCCATGCGCACCCAGCCCTTGGCCTTGGCCTCGGCCATCGCGCCGGCCTCGATCAGCTGGTCGAAGGAGACGATCTCGGCCTTGATGAAGCCACGCTGGAAGTCGGTGTGGATGACTCCGGCAGCCTGGGGTGCGGTGGCACCGACCGGGATGGTCCAGGCGCGCGCCTCCTTGGGCCCGGCGGTCAGGTAGGTCTGCAGGCCGAGCGTCGCGAACCCGACACGGGCCAGCTGGTCGAGGCCCGGCTCGTCCTGGCCGATGCCGGCCAGCAGCTCGGCTGCCTCGTCGGCGGGCAGCTCGGCCAGCTCCGACTCGATCTTGGCGTCCATCAGGATCGCCTCGGCCGGGGCGACCATCGCGCGCAGCTCGGAGATGAGCTCGTCGTTGCCCAGCTCCTCCTCGTCGACGTTGAAGACGTACAGGAAGGGCTTGGTGGTCATCAGGCCCAGCTCGCGCAACGGCGCAGGGTCGATACCGGCGGAGAACAGCGTCTTGCCGGAGTCGAGCACCTTCTGCGCCTCGACCGCGGCGGCGTGCAGCTAGGCGCGCTCCTTTACCTTGCGCATCTCCTTCTCCAGCCGCGGGAACGCCTTCTCCAGCGTCTGCAGGTCGGCCAGGAGGAGCTCGGTGTTGATCGTCTCGATGTCGTCGGCCGGGCTCACCTTCCCGTCGACGTGTACGACGTCCGGGTCGGTGAACACGCGGATCACCTGGCAGATCGCGTCGCACTCGCGGATGTTGGCCAGGAACTTGTTGCCGAGCCCCGCACCCTCGGACGCACCGCGGACGATGCCGGCGATGTCCACGAACGACACCGTGGCCGGGATGATCTTCTGCGAGCCGAAGATCTCCGCGAGCTTCTGCAGTCGCGCGTCGGGCACGCCCACCACACCGACGTTGGGCTCGATCGTCGCGAACGGGTAGTTCGCCGCGAGCACGTCGTTCTTGGT
>JAOPUS010000132.1 GCA_025963345.1 Blastococcus sp.
TCACCGGTGTTCGGGCCGACCCGCCTGCACCCGGCGCCCGTCCCGCTGGAGGACCTCCCGCCGGTCGACGCCGTCCTCATCTCCCACGACCACTACGACCACCTGGACCTGCCGACGGTGCGAGAGCTGCTGAGGACGCAGACCGCGCCGTTCGTCGTCCCCCTCGGCATCGGGCAGCACCTGCGCAAGTGGCACGTGCCGGAGGACCGCATCGTCGAGCTCGACTGGGACGGCGAGCACACGGTGGGCGGGCTGACGCTGACCTGCACCGAGGCGCGGCACTTCTCGGGGCGCTACTTCCACCGGGACACCACGCTGTGGGCCTCGTGGGCGATCACCGGCCCGCGGCACCGGGTCTTCTTCGGCGGCGACACCGGCTACACCCCCGCGTTCGCCGGCATCGGTGCACGGTTCGGCCCCTTCGACCTGACCCTGCTGCCGATCGGCGCCTACAACGACGCCTGGCACGCCATCCACATGGACCCGGAGGAGGCCATGCGGGCGCACGGCGACCTGGGGGGCCGCGTCCTCCTGCCGATCCACTGGGCCACGTTCAACCTGGCGTTCCACCGCTGGGCCGAGCCTGTGCAGCGGCTGCTGGCCGCCGCCGAGCGGGTGGGCGGGCAGGTCGTCGTCCCCCTGCCCGGTCAGCGGATCGACGTGCTGGACCCGCCGGAGCTCCACGACTGGTGGACGGCGGTCGGCTCGGCCGCTCCCGACACGCACGACGACGCCGGTGTCGGCAGCGCCGTCCTGGCGCGGACGCTCTCCCGGATCCTGGCCCTGCTCCCCGACTGACTCCTCAACCCAGGAGCCGCCCGACCTCGGCCAGGTCCCCCGCCACCTGGTCGGGGACCGGCCCGGACGGGTCCAGCGCGTGCCCGGGACGGCGCAGCCGGATCACGTCGATCCCCGCTTCCAGCGCACCCCGGACGTCGCGCCCCGATGTCGCCACGTGCACGAGCGCGCCGGCCCGTTCCCGCGCCCGCCGATAGATCTCCGGGGCCGGCTTGTAGGCCTGGAGCCGCTCCGAGGTGAGGACGGCGTCGTCGGCGACGAACTGCGCCACCTGGGTGCGGACGAAGACGTCGTCGTCCACGTTGGACAGCACGCCCACCCGGTGCCGGGCCGCGATCCTCGGCAGCTCCTCGGCGACATCGGGCCACAGCGGCCAGTCACCGACCGAGCGCAGCAGGACGACGACGTCCGCGTCGGGGTCCCCGGGCAGGTGGAGCTCGGCATAGGCACCGGCCAGCGCCCGGCGGCAGTGCTCGGCGAACGGCACCCAGGTGGTGAGCTCGCGCTGGGACGCCTTGTTCCGCGCGTCCCACACGTCGTAGAGGACGCCGCCGTCGACCGACCAACCGCGGGCACGAGCCAGACCGTCGAGCACCGCCGAGGCGCCCATGCGGGAGTCGATCAGCGCACTGAACAGGTCGAAGGTGACCAACCGGCGGCTCACCGCAGCAGCTTGGACATCCGCCGGTCGGCGAGCGGCTTGCCGCCGGTCTGACACGTCGGGCAGTACTGCAGCGAGGTATCGGCGAAGGACACCTCGCGCACGGAGTCCCCGCAGACCGGGCAGGGCAGGCCGGTGCGCGCGTGGACGGTCAGGCCGGAGCGCTTCTCGCCTTTGAGCGTCGCCGCCTTCTGGCCGACCTGGCGCTCCAGGGCGTCGGTCAGCGTGGCGCGCATCGCGTCGAAGAGACGGACCAGTTCGTCCTCGGACAGCTTGTCGGCCATCTTGAACGGCGAGAGCCGGGCCGCGTGCAGGATCTCGTCGGAGTAGGCGTTGCCGATGCCGGAGATCACGGTCTGGTCGGTGAGCGCGCCCTTGACCTGACCGCTGCGGCCGCCCATCAGCGCGGCGAACTGCTCACGGTCGACCTGCAGCGCGTCGGGTCCGAGCCGCGCGATGCCGGGGACCTCGGACGGGTTCCGGACGACGTAGACCGCCAGGCCCTTCCGGGTGCCCTGCTCGGTGAGGTCGAACCCCTCGCCGTTGTCGAGATGGACCCGCAGCGCGAGCGGCCCCCTGCCCGGCTTCGGCGGCGCGGGCGGCAGCGCACTACGCCAGTGCAGCCAGCCGGCCCGCGCCAGGTGGACGACGAGGTGCAGGCCGGAGACGTCGAGGTCGAGGAACTTCCCGTGCCGGCTCGCCCCGGTGACCTCCAGGCCGCCGAGTGCGGACAGCGCGGGGTCGAACGTCTTGATCGCCTGGACGGCGGCGAGGTCGACCCGCGTGACCACACGGCCGACGGCGTTCTCGCGGAGGAACGCGGCCAGCGCCTCCACCTCGGGCAATTCGGGCACCCGACGATCATCCCCGAATCGGCGGCCACTCCGCGGGTCAGGTCACCTGACCGGGGCGGCCCCGGCCGGAGGCTCGCCCCGAGCCTGCGAGGGCTGATGGCCGCGTCCGGAGGCTCGCCGCGAGCCTGCGAGCGGTGAGGAGGACGGGGTCCTTCTGGGGGTCCTTTCTCAGGCGGTGACGCTGTCCTCGTCCCGCACCTGCGCCGTCGCGCCGGGCTCGGCGCGGGCCTGGTCGGCGACGGCGGCGGCCACTGCGGCCGTGACCGCGGGGTCGAAGACGCTCGGGATGATGAAGTTGGCGTTGAGCTGGTCGTCGCGGACGACGGCGGCGAGCGCGTCGGCCGCCGCGAGCAGCATCCCGTCGCTGATCTCGGTGGCCCGGGCGTCGAGCAGACCGCGGAACACCCCGGGGAACGCCAGCACGTTGTTGATCTGGTTCGGCAGGTCCGAGCGGCCGGACGCCACGATGGCGGCGTACTCGCGGGCCCGCACCGGGTCGACCTCGGGTGTCGGGTTGGCCATCGGGAAGACGATGGCCCGCTCGTTCATGCGCCTGAGGTCCTCGACGGCGAGCACGTTGCCCGCGCTGACCCCGATGAAGACGTCGGCACCGGTCAGGGCGTCGGGCAGCTCACCCCGCACGCACTCGGGGTTGGTCCGCTGCGCCAGGTCGCGCTTCGCGGGGCCGAGCCGGTCGTCGTCGGGCGAGAGGATGCCTTCGCGGTCCCACACCAGCACCCGTCCCGCGCCGGCCTTCAGCAGCAGGTGCACGATCGCCGTGCCGGCGGCGCCACCACCGGCCACGACGATCTTCACGTCGGGCAGTTTCTTGTCCACCACGCGCAGGGCGTTGCGCAGGGCGGCCAGCGCGACGATCGCCGTCCCGTGCTGGTCGTCGTGGAAGACCGGGATGTCGAGCTTCTCGCGCAGCCGGGCCTCGATCTCGAAGCAGCGC
>JAOPUS010000140.1 GCA_025963345.1 Blastococcus sp.
ATAGTCCCTAGCGTTGGTCGTGACGGATCGACCACGACCGAAGGCGGACACCATGACCGGTTCCACCACCACTCTCACGGCCGAGCGCGCCGATCTGCTGGAGACGCTGGCCGCACACCGGCACTTCCTGCGGTTCGCCGTGCAGGGGCTCACCGACGAGCAGGCCCGGCAGCGACCCACCACGAGCGAGCTGACCCTGGGCGGGCTGCTCAAGCACGTCGCCCACCAGGAGGCGGGGTGGGTGCGGTTCGTCCTCGAGGGGCCGGAGGCCATCGCCACGCCGACCGACGAGGCGGGCTTCGAGAAGTGGGCTGAGGAGTTCCGGCTGCTGCCCGATGAGACCCTCGCCGGCGTGCTCGCCGAGTACGAGGAGATCGCCCGGCGGACCGACGAGCTGGTGCGGACCCTGCCCGACCTCGACGCGTCCCACCCGCTGCCGGAGGCACCGTGGTTCCAGCCGGGCGCGGTCCGCTCCGCCCGCCGGGTGTTCCTGCACATCGTCGCCGAGACCGCCCAGCACGCCGGGCACGCCGACATCCTCCGGGAGTCCATCGACGGCCAGAAGACGATGGGCTGACCCCTCAGCTCTCCAGCACCGCTCAGCCTTCCCGCACCGCGGCGACCACCTGCTCCAGCGCCGCCAGGCTGTGCCCGCTGACGAACGCGTCGCAGTACGGGAGGGCGGCGGCCATGCCGCCGACCAGCGGCGCGTAGCCGGGTGCGGCCTTCCGGGGGTTGACCCAGACGACCCGGTGCGCCAGCCGGCGCAGCCGGCGCATCGCCTCGGCGACCTCCTCCGGGTCGTCGGTCGCCCAGCCGTCGGACAGCACCACGACGACGGCGCCTCGGGCCAGCCCCCGCCGACCGTGGGTGGAGACGAACCGGCCGATGCCGGCGGCCAGCCGGGTGCCGCCGGCCCAGTCCGACGTCGTCGCGCCGGCGCGGGCGAGTGCCTGGTCGGGGTCGCGGACCGAGAGCTCCCGGGTGAGCCGGGTCAGCCGGGTGGAGAAGACGAACGCCTCCGCCCGCGCTCCGGCGACCGCTCCCTGCAGGAGCGTCAGGTAGACCCGCGTGTAGGGCTCCATCGAACCGGAGACGTCGCAGAGCAGTACCAGCCGCCGCGGGGTCCTCCGCCGGGAGGCGTGCACCAGCCGCACCGGGTCCCCGCCGGTGCGCTGGGCCGCGCGGACCGTCCGGCGCAGGTCCAGCCGGTCACCGCGGCGGCGGCTCGGCCGGATCCGCCGGCTGCGCCGCTCGGGCGTGCTGAGCACCAGCCGCCGGACGAGCTCGCGGACACCGGTCAGCTCCTCGGCGGTGAGGTCGGCGAAGGACGTCTGCCGCAGGCGCTCCTCGGTCGAGGCCACGGCCAGCAGCACCTCGCGCTCGCTGTCCTCACCGTCGCCGTCCCCGCCGGACGCCGTCCCGGTCCCGCTCTCCGGCGGGGCGCCCGGCGTGCCGGGCCGGCGGTCCGGGGCGGCCGGGCGGGTGTGCGGCTCGGCACCGATCGGTGGGGGCGCGTTGGGGTCGCCGCGGCCGTCGGCGGGGTCCAGCAGCCCGTCGAAGACGGCCGAGAAGACCGCGTCGAACACCCGCAGCTGGGCGCGGTCGGTGACCAGGGCGACCCGGCAGGTCCAGTACAGCGCGCTGCGGTCGACCGGCGGCACCAGCCGCAGGGCCCGCGCCAGGCCGGCCGCGCGTTCGGGGGTGACGGGAAGGCCCGCCCGGTGCAGCGCCGTCGTCAGGCCGACGGCGAGGGGACCCGCTCCGACGGACGGGAGCTCAGGCACCGGCCAGCCAGGCCGCACCCGGGGTGCGGGCCAGCTCCTGGTCGTCGCGGTTCTTGAGCACCGAGCCCCAGGTGGCCTCGACGGCGGCGGCGTCCAGGTGCGTCAGCCCCAGGAGGCTCAGCGCCGCGACCCAGTCGATGACCTCGGCGATGCCCGGCGGCTTGACCATCTCCAGCGACCGCAGCCGGGTGACCGCCGACGCGGCGGCCACGGCCAGCGGCTCGGCACTGCCGGGCACCCGCCGGCGGACGATCTCCGCCACCCGCTCCGGGTCCGGGTAGTCGATCCAGTGGTAGAGGCAGCGCCGGGTCAGCGCGTCGTGCAGGTCCCGCGTCCGGTTGGAGGTGAGGACGACGACCGGCGGGTGCTTCGCGCGGATCGTGCCCAGCTCCGGCACGGTCACCGCGGCCTCGGCCAGCACCTCGAAGGTGAACGCCTCGAACTCCGCATCGGCGCGGTCGATCTCGTCGAGCAGCAGGACGGCGGGCCGCGGGCCGGGGTGCTCGATCGCCTGGAGCAGCGGCCGCCGCAGCAGGTACTCCGGCCCGAACAGGTCGTCCTCGGCCAGCGGGGCCCCGCGCGCCTCGGCCAGTCGGATGCCCAGCAGCTGGCGGGGGTGGTTCCACTCGTAGAGCGCCTCGCCCGCGTCGATGCCCTCGAAGCACTGCAGCCGGTAGAGCGGGGTGTCCAGCACGCGGGCCAGCGCCTTGGCCGCCTCGGTCTTGCCGACGCCCGGCTCGCCCTCCAGCAGCAGCGGCTGCGGCAGCCGGACGGCGAGGAACATCGCCGTGGCCAGCCCCGGGTCGGCGAGGTAGTCGACGGCGTCCAGCGCCCCGGCCAGCGCCGCGACGTCCGGGATCCGGCCCTGGACCTCCTCGTCGGCACCCGCGCGCGCCGCCGCCGTCACGACCGCCCCCCTGGACTTTTCCGCGCCGGAACTCCGGTCGTACCCCCGGACTTCCGGCGCGGAAAGTCCGTCAGGCGGTTCGGGCATACCGGGCCGGGTCCTCGATGAAGGCGGTCCGGCAGCCGGCGCAGCAGAACCACGTCGTCGTCCCGTCGATGGTCACGTGCGGCGAGCTGTCGACGGCCGCGACCGTCATGCCGCAGACGGGATCGATCGCGCTCGCCGGCACCGCGGCGGGCGCGTGCCGCTCGGCCGTCCGCCGTTCGGCGACCAGCTCGGTGAGCACCGACAGGGCGATCTCCGCTGCGGTCCGGGCACCGATGTCCAGTCCGGCCGGGCTGTGCACCCGGCTGCGCTGCTCGTCGGTGACGTCGAGGGCGGCCAGCACGCCGGCGCCGCGGATCCGGCTGGCGATGAGCCCGACGTAGGGCACTCCGAGCCGGAGCGCGGCGGTCAGCGCCGGCTCCTCTCCCCGCCCGTGCGAGGCGACGACGAGTGCGGCGTCACCGGCCGAGGGCTGCACCTGCTCCCCCGCCACCAGGTCGACGTCGAACCCGAGCGGCCGGCCGAGCTCGGCCAGCGCCTCGGCGACGGGGCTGTCCCCGACGACGAGTACCCGGGGGGCGGGCACCCGCGGCTCGAGGAAGATCTCCACCGCCCCACCCGACAGGCACGGATTGGCAACGGTGATCGCGCCCTCCTCGCTCTCCCCGGCCACCTCGCCGGGAACGATCCTCAGCAGCAGCGGCTGGTTGGTCGACAGCGTCATCAGGCCGTACTCGCGCACCGACGCCTCCGCGCAGGTGCCGCCGACGAACCCGTCGATGGAGCCGTCGGCGCGGACGAGCGCGGTGTCACCGGCGTGCGCGCTGGTCGGCTTCTGCGCACGGACGACGGTCGCCTGCACGAACGGTTCCCGCGTGCGCGTCAACTCGGCCGCCGCATCGGTCACGGACAAGACCGTCCTCCTCAGATCGGTGGTGTGGCCCGGCCCTGCATGGCCTCCCACACCCGAGCCGGTGTGCAGGGCATGTCCATGTGGGTGACGCCGAACGGCGCGAGCGCGTCGACGACGGCGTTCACCACGGCCGGCGGCGAGCCGACGGTCGCGGACTCCCCGATGCCCTTCGCGCCGATCGGATGGTGCGGCGACGGCGTGACCGTGTGCCCCGTCTCCCAGTCCGGCACCTCCATGGCCGTGGGGATCAGGTAGTCCATGAACGACCCGCCCAGGCAGTTGCCCTGCTCGTCGAAGCCGATGAACTCCATCAGCGCCATGCCGACCCCGTCGGTCAGCCCGCCGTGGATCTGCCCCTCGATGATCATCGGGTTGATCCGGGTGCCGCAGTCGTCGACGGCGA
>JAOPUS010000168.1 GCA_025963345.1 Blastococcus sp.
CTCTACACCGGCCGCAACCTAGACATCGTCAGCCAGGTCGAGTCGATCCGGTCCTACGGCCAGGAGATCGTCGCCGACTACCCGGCCTACACCGCCGGCACCGCGGTGCTCGAGACCGCCGACAGGCTCACCGCCGAGGAGAAGGAGCCGGCGCTGCGGATGTTCCTGCTCGTCATCGGGGCGCTGCGCACGCTCGCCGAGGGGCAGAAGCCGGCGCCGCTGGTGCTCGACGCGTTCCTGCTGCGGGCGATGTCGGTGGCCGGCTGGGAGCCTGCGCTGGGCGAGTGCGCCCGCTGCGGCGAGGCCGGGCCGCACCGGCACTTCTCCGTCCCGGCCGGCGGCACCGTGTGCCCGGCCTGCCGCCCCCCGGGTTCGGCGATGCCGAGCCCGGTCACCGTCGAGCTCATGGAGGCGCTGCTGAGCGGCGACTGGGCGCGGGCCGACGCCAGCCAGGGCATCAACCGCCGGGAGAGCAGCGGTCTGGTGGCCGCGATGCTGCAGTGGCACCTCGAGCGCGGGCTGCGCTCGCTGCCGCTGGTCGACCGCACCGAGCACGGGCGCCCGATGGTCCGGGCCGCCGCGACGCCGGTGATCGTCGGGACGGGCGCGTGAGACGCGAGGTCAGGGCGCCGAACCCGCACCCGTCCGGGGCGCGCCCGCCGGAGCTGCCCGAGGACAAGGTGCCCGGCCACGTCGCGATCGTCATGGACGGCAACGGCCGCTGGGCCAAGGAGCGCGGGCTACCGCGCACGGCCGGGCACGAGGCGGGGGAGTCCTCGTTGTTCGACTGCGTCGAGGGTGCGATCGAGCTGGGCATCACCGCGATCAGCGCCTACGCCTTCTCCACCGAGAACTGGCGCCGCAGCCCCGACGAGGTCCGCTTCCTCATGGGCTTCAACCGCGACGTGATCCGCCGCCGCCGCGACGAGATGCACGAGCTCGGGGTGCGGGTGCGCTGGGCGGGCCGCCGTCCCCGGCTGTGGCGCAGCGTGATCAAAGAGCTCGAGATCGCCGAGGAGCTCACCCGCGACAACGACGTCCTGACCTTGACCATGTGTGTGAACTACGGCGGGCGGGCGGAGATCGCCGACGCCGCCGCGGCCATCGGCCGCGAGGTGGCCGCCGGCCGGCTGAACCCCGACAAGATCGACGAGTCGACGGTCGCCCGGTTCCTCGACGAGCCGGACATGCCCGACGTCGACCTGTTCGTGCGCAGCTCGGGGGAGAACCGCACCAGCAACTTCCTGCTCTGGCAGTCCGCCTACGCCGAGATGGTCTTCCTCGACACTCTCTGGCCGGACTTCGACCGCCGGCACCTGTGGGCCGCCTGCGAGGAGTACGCATCGCGGCAGCGGCGGTTCGGCAGCGCCTGAACGTCCGCGGCGCGAGTCCAGTAGGTCACGACTTCGTACCCGCGGACGGCTCGGCGCGGCGTATCCGGTGCGCGGCCGGTCCTCTCCTCACTACGGTGCCGTCAGCCTGGGCGCGCACCGCCCGCCGTCGCCGTCGGAAAGAGTCCGAGACACCATGACCCAGCCCCCCGGCCCCTTCGGTGGCGCCTACGGCCAGCCCGGTCCGTACGGTCCGCCGCCGCAGCCCCCACAGAAGAAGAACCTGCTGCCCTGGCTCATCGTCGGCGGGGCGGTGCTCCTCTCGGGCCTGGGCATCCTGCTGGTCGTCCTGCTCCGCGGCGACGACACGTCCGACCCGCGGAACGACGCGTCCAACTCCACGCCGGCGGCCTCGTCGTCCTCGTCCAGGGCCAGCGAGTCGGCCCACGCGGACCTGCCCGGCGGCGCGCAGGTCGCCGAGCAGAGCTCCGGGGCCGACCAGAGTCGCTACGCGGGCTCCGGTGACGTCGCCCTGGCCTGGGTCGAGGCGATGGCGCAGGGCGAGTTCCAGACCGCCTACGACCTCTCGTGTGCCGAGGTGCAGACGGCGGCGGCGGAAGCCACGCCCGGCGAGGACCCGGCCTGGGCGCTCGGCACGTACTTCTTCGAGCAGACGCTCGGCGGTCAGGGCTTCACCGACGGCTCCTTCGACAGCATCATCTACAGCGAGGCCTCCGACAGCGACGTCGCGTCGTTCACCCTGCAGTTGGACAACGGCGAGGAGTTCCTGCTGCTGGTCTACGTGCAGCCCGACGGGACGGTGTGCGACTTCATCTGAGTCGTAGCGACCGGGTCGAGGACCGGCTCAGGCGGACGTGCGCTCCGGCGGTGCGTCGGCCTGGGCCGGTTCGGCTTTCCGGCAGGCGGCGCAGGTACCGAAGATCTCCAGCGTGTGGCTGACGTCGGCGAAGCCGTGGTCACCGGCGATCCGGTCGGCCCACTGCTCGACGGCAGGGCCGGCCACCTCGACGGTGAGCCCGCAGCCGCGGCAGACCAGGTGGTGATGGTGCTGAGGGCTGCAGCGGCGGTAGAGCGCCTCGCCGGTGTCAGTGCGGAGGGAGTCCAGCTCGCCGTCGTCGGCCAGCGACTGCACCGCTCGGTAGACCGTCGACAGTCCGACCGGATCGCCGGCGTCGCGCAGCCGCGCGTGCACCTCCTGCGCGCTGTGGAAGCCGTCGAGGTCCTGGAAGACCGCTCGAACGGCAGCGCGCTGTCGGGTGGTGCGGGCCATGTACCCATGGTGACAGGCCGGCATGGCAACGTCTCGGCTCCGGGTAGGACGACGAGCAGGACGACGGAGGACACAGTGTTCGCGGTGACGCGCTTTCGGGCGACGGGGAACGACGCCGAGGCGCTGGCCGCGGCTGTGACGCCGCTGCTGGCCGCGCTCGCGGCCCGGCCGGGCTTCCGGGACGGCGAACTGGGCCAGGCCGCCGACGAGCCGGAACTCTGGGCGTTGGTGACCCGGTGGGACGGCGTCGGCTCCTACCGGCGGGCACTGTCGGCCGCCGAGGTGAAGATCACCGGGGCGCCGGTGTGGGTGCACGCCCTCGACGAACCCGGTGTCTACGTCACCGACTGAGGCGGCGCCGGTCTGCGTGGCAGGGGCCGATGTCGGCGGCGGGAGCCATACGCTCCGGTCGTGGTCAGCGGAACCCGCAGGGTGAGGAGTGCCCGGAAGCGCAAGCGCCGGATGGAGCGGGTCGAGCACGACCTCAGCGCCGGGCAGTGGACCGCGCTCAAGGCGGCCTGGGGCGGCTGCGCGTACTGCGGCGCGACCGACACGCCCCTGCAGCGCGACTGCGTGCTCCCCATCTCCCGCGGCGGGCGATACACGCTCGACAACATCGCGCCGGCCTGCGGCTCCTGCAACGCCAGCAAGTGCAACGACGAGGTCACCGGCTGGCTGCGGCGCAAGCGGCTCGACGAACGGGCCTTCCTGGTGCGCCACGTCGAGATCAGGGCGGCGCTCGCGCGGCAGTTCCACACAGGACCGGATGCCGAGTCCGCAGCGCCGGGGACGGAACCGGAGCGGTCGGTCACGGGGATCCTTGGCGGTGCGGGCCTGCAACCGGTCACCGACTGAGAGGGCGCGCGGCGCTCCGGTGCGGGGCTTTCGGCGCGCGCGACGCGTAGGTGGACCGAGCGCGGGCACATGCCTCCCGCTGCCTGGCCGCAGGCGCCAACGGAGGAACCGTCCATGACCGATCGTCCGCATGACGAGCCGCCTGCGCCCGACGACCGCACGCGCGACATCACCCTCCCGCCGCTGCCGGACCGTCCGCCGTCGGCCCTGCCGCGCGAGTGGGCCGGGATGCAGCCGCGACCGTCGTCGCGCACGCCCGAAGTCCCGGCCCCGTCGTCGGAAGGCGCGGGGCCGGCGCCCGACTTCTCGGCGCCGCCTCCCGACACCCACGTCGTGGATGTCGCGGCGCCCACCGCCGCGCCGCACGGGACGCCGTTGGTCGACGAGCCGACCGACCAGTTGGACCCGCCCCGCGGCCGGCCCCGCGAGCGGACCCTGGCCTTCGCCTACCCGGAGATGGCCGGTGGCCGACCTGCGCCGACCGTGAGGCCGACGCCTCGCCGGCCCCGCCGGTGGCCGTGGGTGGTGCTCACCCTGCTGCCGATCCTTGTCATCGTCGGTGCGGGCATCACGTTCCTTCTTCTCCTGCGTGGCGGCTGACCGGCGGTCCGGCGCGCACGTGCCCGCAGCCGTGGCTGAGCCGGCAACTACCGTGGGCAGGTCAACCGCCGACCGCCAGCCGGATGGAGCCCCCCGTGGCAGCGCCCGTGAACGACTCCGCCCCGACGACCGAGAAGCGTGATCCCGCGCGCCTCGACAAGGTCGTCAACCTCTGCAAGCGACGGGGCTTCGTCTTCCCGTCGGGGGAGATCTACGGCGGCACACGCTCCGCCTGGGACTACGGGCCCCTGGGCGTCGAGCTCAAGGAGAACATCAAGCGGCAGTGGTGGCGCACCGTCGTCCAGAGCCGGGACGACATCGTCGGCATCGACTCCTCGGTGATCCTGCCGCGCCAGGTCTGGGTCGCCTCGGGTCACGTCGGCGTCTTCACCGATCCGCTGACGGAGTGCCAGAGCTGCCACAAGCGTTTCCGGGCTGACCACCTCATCGAGGCCTTCGAGGAGAAGAAGGGCCGGCCGCCGGAGAACGGCCTGGCCGACATCACCTGCCCGAACTGCGGCACGAAGGGCGCGTGGACCGAGCCGCGCGACTTCAACATGATGCTGAAGACCTACCTCGGCCCGATCGAGGACGAGTCGGGGCTGCACTACCTGCGCCCGGAGACGGCCCAGGGCATCTTCGTGAACTTCGCCAACGTCATGGGCGCCGCGCGGAAGAAGCCGCCGTTCGGCATCGGGCAGATCGGCAAGTCCTTCCGCAACGAGATCACGCCGGGCAACTTCATCTTCCGGACCCGTGAGTTCGAGCAGATGGAGATGGAGTACTTCGTCGAGCCCGGCACCGACGAGGAATGGCACCAGTACTGGATCGACCAGCGCACCGACTGGTACACCGATCTGGGCATCGCCCCGGAGAACCTGCGGCACTTCGAGCACCCGAAGGAGAAGCTGTCGCACTACTCGAAGCGCACCGTCGACATCGAGTACCGCTTCGGCTTCCAGGGCTCGGAGTGGGGCGAGCTCGAGGGCATCGCCAACCGCACCGACTTCGACCTGAAGACGCACTCCGAGCACTCGGGCACGGACCTGTCCTACTTCGACCAGGCCACGAACACCCGCTGGACGCCGTACGTCATCGAGCCGGCGGCCGGTCTCACCCGCTCGCTGATGGCCTTCCTCGTCGAGGCCTACACCGAGGACGAGGCGCCCAACGCCAAGGGCGGCGTCGACACCCGCACGGTGCTCAAGCTGGATCCGCGGCTGGCGCCGGTGAAGGCCGCCGTCCTGCCGCTGTCGCGCAACGCCGACCTCTCGCCGAAGGCGAAGGACCTCGCCGCGGCCCTGCGGAAGAACTGGAACGTCGACTTCGACGACGCCGGCGCCATCGGCCGCCGGTACCGCCGTCAGGACGAGGTCGGGACGCCGTTCTGCCTCACCGTGGACTTCGACACCCTCGAGGACCAGGCCGTGACGATCCGCGAGCGGGATTCGATGAGTCAGGAGCGGATCGGTCTGGACGCGGTCGAGGCCTACCTCGCCGCCCGCCTTCCGGGCTGCTGAGGAGGGACCCCGCGAGTGCTTTTTTCGGCTCGAGCCCCGGGTTCGAGCCGGAAAATGCTCCTCGGGTGCCGCGCGATGTCATGGCAGAGTCGCGGCGGACCCCTGCCGGGGGTGCCTCGGACCAGCGGCTGCAACGACCACCCTGGCCGGCGCCGGCCCCTGAGGTCGCGGACCCTGCGACGCCACCGGTCCGTACTGATGGTGGTGCAACTGGGCGTACAGCCCACCGAGTCGGAGCAGGTCGGCGTGGTTGCCGCGTTCGACGAGGCGTCCTCGGTCGACCACCAGGACATCGTCCGCGAGCGGCCCGAGCCGCAGGTCGTGGCTGATCAGGACCGTCGTGCGCCCGCGCATGAGGGCG
>JAOPUS010000185.1 GCA_025963345.1 Blastococcus sp.
TCGCACCGACCGCGTCGTCGTCGTCGGCGCCGGGCTGGCCGGCCTGTCGGCGGCACTGCGGCTACGCAGCGCCGGCCGCGAGGTGACCGTGGTCGAGCGCGGCGCGGGCCCCGGTGGACGCGCCGGCCGTGTGGAGCGCGGCGGCTACGCCCTCGACACAGGCCCCTCGGTGTTCACGGCGCCGGAGATCGTCGCCGACACCCTGGCCGCTGTGGGCGAGAAGCTCGAGGAGCGACTCACCCTCCTGCCGCTGGAGACGACCTACCGCGCGCAGTTCGCCGACGGCTCGCACCTGGACGTGCACGCCGATCCCGACGCCTTCGCCGCCGAGGTCGCCGCGCTGTGCGGGCCGGCCGAGGCCGACGCGCTCCGGCGCTATCTGGCCGACCTCGCCGAGCTGTACCGCCTGCAGCTGGGCACGTTCATCGACCGCAACCTCGACTCCCCGCTGGACCTGCTGGGCCCCGAGCTGATCGCGCTCGCCCGGCGCGGCGGGTTCGGCCGGCTCTCCCGGCACGTGGAGCGGTTCTTCGCCGACGACCGGCTGCGCCGGCTGTTCAGCTTCCAGGCGCTCTACGCGGGCGTCTCACCGTTCCGGGCGATCGCGGCCTATGCCGTGATTGCCCAACTCGACATCGGGGCCGGCGTCTGGCACCCCGTGGGTGGGATCGCAGCCGTGCCCCGCGCGCTGGCCGCGGCGGCGGCCGATGCGGGGGTCGGCTTCCGCTACGACGCGGACGTCGAGGAGCTGGAGACGTCGGGACGGCGGGTGTCGGCCGTCCGGCTGGCCGGCGGCGAGCGGCTGCCCGCGGACTCCGTCGTCGTCACCACCGACCAGCCGCACACGCTGGTGCCGGGCCTGCGCGGCCCACGGCGGCCGGTCTACTCACCGTCCTGCGTGGCGCTGCACCTGGGCGTGCGGCACGAGCTGCCCGGGCAGGCGCACCACACGATCAGCTTCGGCGACTCGTGGCGAGGAGTGTTCGACGAGCTGACCCGTGGCGGCCGACTTCCCGGCGGGGGTCCCGGGGTTCGGCGGGGAAGGATCATGAGCGACCCCAGCCTGCTGGTCAGCATGCCGTCGAGAACCGACCGCAGCCTCGCCCCCGACGGCGGCCAGGTGCTGAGCGTCGTCGCGCCGACCCCGAACCTCGACCGGCGCAGCGGCGGCAACCCCGATCTGGACTGGACGACGCTCGGCCCGCGCTACCGCGACGAGGTCCTCGCCACGCTCGAGGCCCGTGGCTGGACCGGGCTGACCGGCGCCATCGAGGTCGAGGAGATGGCGACGCCCCGGGACTGGGCCGCCCAGGGCATGGCCGCGGGCACCCCATTCGCGCTGGCCCACACCTTCGGGCAGACCGGCCCGTTCCGCCCCTCGACACTCCCCCGGCGCGGCCCCGAGAACGTCGTGCTGGCCGGCTCCTCCGTGCAGCCGGGCGTCGGGGTGCCGATGGTGCTGATCAGCGGACGCCTGGCCGCCGAGCGCATCACGGGGCCGGTGCCGCGATGACCGCCGCGACCGGCCGGAAAGAGCAACTCGACGCCGCTTATGCGCACTGCGCGGCCGTCGCCGCCGAGCACGGCAAGAGCTACCACCTCGCCACCCGGCTGCTGACCGCCGACCGCCGTCCCGCGGTGCACGCCCTCTACGCCGCCGCCCGCACGGCCGACGACCTGGTCGACCTGCCCGGCGCTGACCCCGCCGGCGACCTCGCGACCTGGGCGGCAGCGGTGCTGGCCGAGCTGGCCGCCGGCTGGTCCGACGATCCCGTCCGGCTCGCGCTCGTGGATACCTTCCGCCGCTACGAGATCCCCGTCGAGCACCTGGTGGACTTCCTGGCCGCCATGACCAGCGATCTCGAGGTCACCGGATACGCGACCATGGACCACCTGGACCGCTACATGTGGGGCTCGGCGGCGGTGATCGGATTGCAGGTTCTGCCGGTCCTCGGCATCGCCCCGGGCGTGGCCCGGGCGGAGGCCGAGCCGTACGCGATCGCGCTCGGCGAGGCGTTCCAGCTGACCAACTTCCTCCGGGACGTCGGGGAGGACGCCGACCGCGGCCGCGTCTATCTCCCCGCCGACGCCATGGCCGCGCACGGGGTCACCCGCGAGCAGCTGGCGCAGAAGCGGCACGACGCGAACGTGGCCGCGCTGATGCGGGAGATGGTCGACGTCGTCCGCCGTCGCTACGACGACGCCGCCCCCGGCACCGCCCTGCTCGCGCCGGAGTCCCGCGACTGCGTCCGGGCGGCCACCGCGCTCTACGGCGGCATCCTCTCGGAGATCGAGCGCGCCGACTACCGGGTGCTCGACCGGCGGGTGTCGGTGTCCAGGCCGCGCCGCCTGGCGGTGTTCGGCCGGCGGTTGGCCGCCGCCCAGCTGGCCAGGGTCAGGGTGACCATCGCGAAGCCGAAGAGCAGGTCCTCGACCGGCGCGTAGGCGATCCGCGGGCCCCAGATGGTTCCCGGGTCGTACGTGACCACGTCCAGTCCGGTGAGCACGCCGTTCATCAGCAACTGGAAGACCACGACGATCACGTACGTGGCCCAGAAGATCCGCCGGGTCACCATCCGGGTGCGGTAGACGGTCAGGTCGACGACGAGCACGCCGGCGACGGCGACCACCGCGAGCGCGGAGTAGCTCATGGTTCGTCAGGCGTCGGATAGCCGGGGTCCCAGCCGGTCACCTTCCGCACCGCCTCGAACGCCAGCACCGAGCACAGCGGGACGACGAGGAAGAACAGCACCTCCTCGAGCGGGATCCCGCCGGGCAGGCGGATGCCGAGGGTGAGGTCGCTGTCGTAGTCCCAGTGCCCCTGCGCGATCGCGTAGAGCACCCAGACGACGAAGACGACGAACTCCGGCAGCACCGCCAGGAGCAACCGCCGCCAGCGGGCGTAGACGCGCACCCGGAGGACGAGCTCCAGCGGCGCGGTCACCACCAGGCACCCGGCCAGCAGACCGAGATAGGTCAGGTGCCCCATTGCCGACCGGCTAGAACGCCGAGGCCTGGGCCCGGCGGGTGACCTCCGTGTGCCGGTCGTCCCGCAGCGCCTGCACCGGGGTGCCGGGCAGCGTGTCGTCGTCCCGGAACAGCCAGTCGAAGGCCTCCTGGTCGCTGAAGCCACCGTCCTGCAGGACGGTCAGCAGACCCGGCAGGTGCTTGAGGATGACGCCGTCCTGTACGAAGGCGGCCGGGATCTTGCCGTTGCCGCTGCCGGGCACGGCCATGAGCTTCCGGTCGCGCAGCAGTTGGCGAACCCGGTTGGGCGAGGTCCCCAGGAGCTGGGCGACCTCCGTGGGAGTGAGCGTGTCCATAGGGTGCGAGCCTATGGCGCCCGCCGACACTCCACCCACGGTGCCCGGCCGATGGCTGGGCGGACCCGGTGCGCCGGGGCAGCACACCCGCTCCGCTGTAGCCCCCGACGACCCCGCCTTCCTCGATCTCGCCGCGCTGGAGGAGCAGGCGAGGGGGGTCCTCCCACCGGCCGTCGCCGACTACTACGCGGGGGGCGCGGAGACCGAGACGACCCTGGCAGAGGCGACCGCGGCATGGCGGTCCTGGCGGTTGCGGCCGCGGGTGCTCCGCGGGGTCTCGGCCGTGCACCTGGCCACCTCCCTGCTCGGCAGCCAGGTGCGTACTCCGATCGGCGTCGCGCCCTGGGCCTACCAGGCCATGGCGCACCCGGACGGCGAGCGGGCGTGCGCCCGGGGCGCGGCCGCCGCCGGGGCACTGATGACGGCGTCGACGTCGGCCAGCACCCCGCTCGCCGACGTCGCGGCCACCGAGCCGCTCTCGCCGAAGTGGTTCCAGCTCTACCGGCTGCACTCCCCCACCCACACCGAGGACCTCGCCCGTCGGGCCGGTCAGGCCGGCTACCGGGCGCTGGTGCTCACGGTGGACCTGCCCGTCCTCGGCCGCCGGCTGCGCGACGTGGCGAACCGATTCGCCCTGCCGGCCGACCTGCCTCTGGGCAACCACCCCCCACAGACCGCCGTCGCCGCCGACAGCCCGGTCTGGACCTTCGATGACATCAGCCGGTTCGCCGCGCTCTCCGGGCTCCCGGTGGTGGTGAAGGGCGTCCTGCGCGGGGACGACGCCGCGCGGTGCGTGCAGGCCGGGGCGTCCGCGGTCTGGGTGTCCACGCACGGCGGACGGCAGGCCGATCCGGTGGTCTCCAGCGCCGCCGCCCTCCCCGAGATCGCCGAGGCCGTCGGGGACGAGGTCGAGGTGTACGCCGACGGCGGGATCCGCTCGGGTTCCGACGCGCTGACCGCGCTCGCACTGGGAGCGACGGCCGTGTTCGTGGGGCGCCCGGCCATCTGGGGACTGGCGACAGGAGGGGCCGACGGCGTGTCGCGCGTCCTCGCCGGGCTCTCGGCCCAACTGGCGCACACGATGGCTCTGTGCGGCCTGTCCGATGTCCGCTCCGTGCCGCGGGACACTGTCACATCCGCCCGGTGAGCCAGCCGACCCGGCGGGTGCGGCGTGATGCTCGGCACCAGACCATGCGCACCATCGGTCACGGCGGCCCCCTGCACCGCGTGGTTGGCCGATCCCGGACGAACTCCTACCTACACTCGGCCGAGTGGACACAGCCGTGACCGACCCCGTGATGGGCCTGGTCCTCGAGGGGCGCTACCGCCTCGAGGAGCGGCTCGCGCGTGGCGGCATGTCCACCGTCTACGCCGCCACCGATCTGCGCCTGCACAAGACCGTCGCCGTCAAGGTGATGGCCGAGCACCTCGCCCACGACCCGACCTTCGTCGACCGGTTCACCCGCGAGGCCCGCGCCGCGGCGATGCTGAGCCACCCCAACGTCGTGGGCGTGAGCGACCAGGGCAGCGACCAGGGCCTGGTCTTCCTCGTCATGGAGCTCGTCCGCGGCCGCACGCTGCGCGACCTGCTGACGGCGCGCGGCCGGCTGACCGTCGCCGAGGCCTTCGCCGTCCTCGAGCCGACTCTGGCCGGCCTGACGGCCGCCCACCGTGCGGGCATCGTGCACCGCGACATCAAGCCCGAGAACGTGCTCATCGGCGTCGACGGCGTGGTCAAGGTGGCCGACTTCGGGCTGGCCCGCGCCGTCGTCGGCACCGGGCAGACCAGCCAGACCGGCGGCGTGCTCATCGGCACGGTGGCCTACCTCTCGCCCGAGCAGCTCGAACGCGGCCGCGCCGACGCGCGCAGCGACATCTACGCCGCCGGCATCGTGCTGTACGAGATGCTCACCGGCCATCCGCCCTACGGCGGCGACACGCCCCTGGCCGTGGCCTACCAGCACGTGCACCACGACGTCCCCGCCCCGTCGGTGGAGGTGCCGGGCCTCCCGTGGCCGGTCGACGAGCTGGTCGCACGGACGACGCGCCGGGATCCGGCCG
>JAOPUS010000209.1 GCA_025963345.1 Blastococcus sp.
GGCGGGTGGCCAGCGCGAAGGAGGGGTCACCTACCCGCCACGGCCACCGGACGCCGGTGACCGCCGGCGAGCCGGCCAGCAGCGCGGCGACCGCGGCCGCGTTGGTCGCCTGCCGGGCCAGCCGGAGGTCCAGCGTGCTCATCGAGCGGTGCCCGAGCCAGGCCTCGAACGGCCCCGGCGTGTTCCCGGTGTTGTTGCGCCAGCGCTGGATCCGGGCGAACAGCTCGTCGTCGGCAGTGCTGACATGGCCCAGGAGCAGGTCACTGTGCCCGGTGAGCGCCTTGGTGTCGCTGCCCACGGTGAGGTCGGCGCCCAGTTCGAGGGGCCGCTGTCCCAGCGGCGTCGCCGTGGTGTTGTCGACGGCGACGATCGCTCCGCCCGCGTGCGCCGCTCGCGCGACGGCGGCGATGTCGCAGACGTCGAGCATCGGGTTGCTGGGGGTCTCCAGGAAGACCAGCCGGGCGCCGTCCAGGCCGCCCCCGGCCGCCACCGCCGCGATCTCCGGCGTCGCGACGTAGTCCACCCGGACCCCGAACCGCTCCAGCTCGTCCCGGGCGAGCAGCCGGGTCGTGTAGTAGCCGTCGGAGGGCAGGACCACCCGGTCGCCGGCGCTCACGCAGGCGAACACGGCGGCGCTGATCGCGGCCATCCCGGTCGCGAAGGACAGGCAGCGGCCGCCGTCGAGCTCCCCTACGGCGGACTCGAAGGCGCGCAGCGTCGGGTGCTCGGTGCGCGCGTAGGCGTCGACACCGTTGGCGCGCGGCGGCAGGTCGCCGAGGTGGAACGGTGCGGCGAACACCGGGGACGGTCGCAAGGGCGCGCCGGGGACGGGAACGCTCTCACCTGCGCGCACCGACCGGGTGCCGTCCCCCCAGGACGGTTCGCTCATTCGGACTTGGCCTCGCGGGACATGATCTCCCGCACCATGTTCGCCGGGGACTCCCCCTCGTGACAGACGCGGACGACGGCCTCGGTGATCGGGACGTCGACCCCGTGGGCGCGCGCGAGGTCGAGGACCGACCGGCAGCTCTTCACGCCCTCGGCCGTCTGCCGGGTGCTCTCCTGGACCTCCTCGACCGACATGCCACGGCCGAGCTTCTCCCCGAAGGTCCGGTTGCGGGACAGCGGCGAACTGCAGGTGGCCACCAGGTCACCGAGCCCGGCGAGACCGGCGAACGTGGTCAGCTCCGCGCCCAGCGCCATGCCCAGCCGGGCGGTCTCGGCCAGCCCGCGGGTGATCAGCGAGGCGCGGGTGTTGTCGCCGAAACCGAGCCCCTCCGCGATCCCGGCGGCCAGGGCGATGACGTTCTTGACCGCCCCCCCGAGCTCGCAGCCGACCATGTCCGGGTTGGTGTACGGCCGGAAGTACCCCGTGTGGCAGGCCGCCTGGAGCACCGCCGCCCGTCCAGCGTCCAGGGAGGCGATCACGGTCGCGGCGGGCTGCTCCTCCGCGATCTCCCGGGCCAGGTTGGGTCCCGAGAGGACGGCGACGCGCTCGGGGACGGCGCCGGTCACCTCGCAGATGACCTCGCTCATCCGCTTCGTCGTGCCCAGCTCGATGCCCTTCATGAGCGAGAGGAGCGTCGAGTCCGGCGGGAGCAGCGAGGTCCACTCGGTCAGGTTGTCGCGCAGCGACTGGGAGGGGACGGCGAGGACGACGATGTCCGCCTCGAGCAGCGCCTCCGCGGGGTCCGCTGTCGCGCGCACCGCCGAGGGAAGCTGGATGCCGGGGAGGTAGTCCCGGTTCTCGCGGTCATCGGTGATGGACTTCGCCAGCTCGGGACGGCGGGCGTGCAACGTGACCTGGCAGCCGGCGTCGGCGAGCACCTTGGCGAAGGTGGTTCCCCACGAGCCCGCCCCGAGCACCGCGGCCCGGGTCATGCCGCGCTCCCGGACAGGTCACCGGGCAGCTCGCGCTCCGGGCGCGGGTGGAAGGTCAGCGGAGCGGGTTCCTCGCGCAGCTCGGCGAGCTGGTCGCGGACGCGGGCCATGATCAGGTCGGTGGTCTCCCTCAGCAGATGGGCGGACAGCGGGCCGCCGTCCCGGACCTGCACCCGGGCGGCCGAGAGGTCGACCGGCTCGCCGACCAGGTAGTCGGCGGCCGCGCGGAAGCGCAGGTGCAGCTTCTTGCGGTGGTAGTCGTGGACCCGCTGCGGCCCCCACTGGGCAACGGGCAGGACGACGGCGTCGGTGGTCAGCGCCAGCCGTGCCACCCCGGTGCGCGCCTGCATCGGCCACCAGTCCGGGTCACGGGTGACCGAGCCCTCGGGATAGATCACGATGACGTTGCCGGCGTCCAAGTCGGCCTTGGCGGCGTCGAGGGCGGTGTGTGCGTCGACCGAGTGGCGGGCGACCGGGATCTGCCCGGCGCTGCGCAGCAGCGTTCCGGCGAACCCCTTGAACACCGACTCCTTGGCCAGGAAGTGCGGCAGCCGGCCGTTGTCGAACACGAGCCGCGCACAGGCGAGCGGATCGAGGATCGACACGTGGTTGGCCACGAGCAGGACGGGACCATGCGCAGGCAGCCGCTCGGCGTGCCGGTAGCGCAGCCGGAACATCAGCGAGGCGACCGGGTACACGACCAGGACTGCGGCCCACATGCCATAGGGCAGCCACCCGCGGGTGCGCCACTTCGGGGGGCGGGGAACGGCCCGGCTCTCGACCGGGGCAGTCTCCGCTGACGTCTCCTCGGCCACGGGCCCCCTTCCCTGGTGTGGGCGGCCGGGCGCTGCCGGCACACCGACGTCGTGTGATCCACCCCATGATCGACCCTCGGCGCCCCCGTGACGTGCACCGGGTCCCACGCCCACCCGATGGAGTCGGGGACCGCGGCTGTCGGCCCCGATCGACCGGTGTGCTCACATGGGTCCGTGCGCAGCTGGTCGGTCGTCGTCCCGGCGAAGCGGCTCGCCGTCGCGAAGACCCGGTTGCGCCCCCTCACCGCCGCCCTCGGCGACGGGACCCCCGCCGGGCACGACGCCCTCGTGCTGGCCCTGCTGGCCGACACGGTCGCCGCCGCGGTCGCCTGCCCCGCCGTCGCCGAGGTGGTCGTGGTGACCGACGACCCCGCCGCGGCCGAGGTGGTGCGCGGGCTCGGCGCCCGCACGGTCGCGGACGAGCCCGACCGGGGACTGAACCCCGCCCTCGAGCACGGCGCCCGCAGCGCCGCCGGGCCGGCCGTCGCGGCGCTCTCCTCCGACCTCCCCGCGCTGCACCCCGACGAACTCGCCGCCGCACTGCGGGCCGCGGGCGGGTTCCCGCGGGCCTTCGTCGCCGACGCCCAGGGCACCGGGACGACGCTGCTCACCGCCGTCGGCGCCGGGCTGGACCCGCAGTTCGGCCCGGCATCGGCCGAGGCTCACCGGACGGGCGGGGCGGTGCCGCTCACCGGGGACTGGCCGGGCCTGGTGCGCGACGTCGACACCGACGCCGACCTGCGCGCCGCACTCGCACTGGGCGTCGGGCCGCGCACGACGGCCCTGCTGGGCAGGCTGCGGCCGGCCGCCGGTGCCTGACCGCCCGCACTGTTCACCCGGGTGCGGCACGATGACCCCGTGCCCACCGAGAGTCCCTCCCGGACCAGTCCGCTGCCGGCCGACCGGTTCCTGAACCGGGAACTGTCCTGGCTCGACTTCAACGCGCGGGTCCTCGAGCTCGCCGAGGACGAGAGCCTGCCGCTGCTGGAGCGGGTGAAGTTCCTGGCGATCTTCGCGAGCAACCTCGACGAGTTCTACATGGTGCGCGTCGCGGGGCTCAAGCGCCGCAAGTCCATGGGGCTGAGCGTCCGCTCACCGGACGGCCTGACCATCCGGGAGCAGCTCGAGCTGATCAGGCGGCGGACCCAGGAACTCGTCCAGCGGCAGGCTGACGTGTTCATGAAGGACGTCACACCCCGGCTGGAGGACGCCGGCATCCGCATTCTCCACTGGGAGGACCTTGCCGACGACGACGCCCGGCGGCTGCGCGAGTACTTCCGCGACCAGGTGTTCCCGGTCCTCACCCCGCTGGCGGTCGACCCCGCACACCCCTTCCCCTACATCAGCGGCCTGTCGCTGAACCTGGCCGTGATGGTGCGCGATCCCGACAACAACATCGCGCACTTCGCCCGGATCAAAGTCCCGAACAACGTGCCCAGGTTCGTGCAGGTGGGCCCCGTCGGCGAGACGGCGACGTTCCTCCCGCTCGAGGACCTCATCGCCGCCCACCTGCCGCAGTTGTTCCCGGGTCTGGACGTCATATCCCACCACCTGTTCCGGGTCACCCGGAACGCCGATGTCGAGGTGGAGGAGGACCGCGACGAGGACCTGCTCCAGGCACTGGAGCGCGAGCTGGCGCGGCGCCGGTTCGGTCCCGCCGTCCGGCTCGAGGTGACCGAGTCGATGGACCCGCAGATCCTCGAGGTCCTGCTCTCCGAGATGGAGATGGGGCCCGAGGACGTGCTCCACGTGCCGGGACTGCTCGACCTCGCCGCGCTCATGTCGCTCTACGACCTGGACCGGCCGGAGCTGAAGGACGAACCGTTCGTCCCGGCGACGCACCCGCGGCTGGCCGAGGGCGAGACCCCCAAGAGCTTCTTCGCCACCCTGCGTGAGGGCGACGTGCTGGTGCATCACCCGTACCACTCCTTCGCCACCAGCGTGCAGCGCTTCATCGAGCAGGCCGCCGCCGATCCGAACGTGCTGGCGATCAAGCAGACGCTCTACCGCACCTCGGGTGACTCCCCCATCGTCACGGCCCTGATCGAGGCTGCCGAGGCCGGCAAGCAGGTCGTCGTCCTGGTGGAGATCAAGGCGCGGTTCGACGAGGAGGCCAACATCACCTGGGCCCGCTCGCTGGAGCGGGCCGGCTGCCACGTCGTCTACGGGCTCGTGGGCCTCAAGACACACTGCAAGACGGCACTGGTCGTCCGGCGGGAGCAGGGCGTGCTGCGCCGGTACTGCCACGTCGGAACGGGCAACTACAACCCGAAGACCGCCCGCATCTACGAGGACCTCGGCATCCTCACCGCCGACCCGCGCGTGGGCGCGGACCTCACCGACCTGTTCAACACGCTCACCGGCTACTCGCGGCAGACGAACTACCGGATGCTGATGGTGGCGCCACACGGCATCCGGACCGGACTGATCGAGAAGATCCGCCGGGAGGCGCGGCACGCGGCCGAGGGCAAGCCATCGGGGATCCGGTTCAAGCTGAACTCCCTGGTCGACGAGCGGATCATCGACGCGCTCTACGCGGCCTCGACGGCCGGGGTCCCCGTCGAGCTGCTGATCCGGGGCATCTGCGCGCTGCGGCCGGGGGTTCCCGGGCTCTCGGAGAACATCCGGGTGCGCTCGATCGTCGGCCGCTTCCTGGAGCACTCCCGGGTGATGTCGTTCGTCAACGACGGGGACCGCGAATTCTGGATCGGCAGCGCCGACCTGATGCACCGCAACCTCGACCGCCGGGTCGAGGTCCTGCTGCGGGTGTGCGACGAGACCGCCCGCACCGAGCTGCACCGGATCTTCGAGGCCGCGCTGGCTCCCGGCATCCGGTGCTGGGAGCTGGGCAGCAACGGGTCCTGGTCACATCAGGACGGGGCGGACTACCAGGCCGCGATGCTGGAGCGTGTCAGTGAGCTCACCGCCTGACGGCGGGGGCGACC
This sequence comes from Blastococcus sp., assembly GCA_025963345.1. GTDB lineage: Bacteria > Actinomycetota > Actinomycetes > Mycobacteriales > Geodermatophilaceae > Blastococcus_B. The sequence goes on from JAOPUS010000209.1 coordinate 5,642, forward strand.
ATGTCGTCCCCGCGGCCGGCGGCGCCGTCTGGCGGCACGCGCAGGACGGTGGCACGGAGGCCGCGGTCGTCCACCGCCCCCGCTACGACGACTGGTCGCTGCCCAAGGGAAAGCTCGACGCGGGTGAGCACGCGCTGACCGCGGCGGTGCGCGAGGTCGGCGAGGAGACCGGGCTGGCGGTCGTCGCCGGACGGCGCAGCGTGCAGACCAGCTACGCGATCCCCGAGGGCACCAAGCGGGTCGACTACTGGGTGATGCAGGCGTTCGGCGGCCGGTTCGAGCCCAACGACGAGGTCGACGAACTGCGTTGGCTGCCGGTCCCCGCGCCCGCGGATTTGTTCTCGCACGAGCAGGACCGGGTCGTGCTGGCGGACCTGGCACGGACAGACGTCCCGCTCATGCCCACGCTGATCTTGGTCCGGCACGGCCGCGCGGGGAACCGGTCGGACTGGCATGGCCCCGACGACCTGCGGCCCCTGGACCGTCGCGGCCGGCTGCAGGCGCAGCGCCTCGCCGAGGTGCTGCCGGTGTTCCTGCCCGTCGAGGTGCTCTCGGCCCCAGCCGTGCGCTGCAGGGAGACGGTCGAGCCCTTGGCCGAGCGCGTGGGCCTCGACATCCGGCCGGCGCCCGAGTTGGGCGAGGACGGCTTCGCCGCCGACCCGGAGGCCGGACTCGCCCTGGTCGAGCGACTGCTCGCCCCCCGCACCCGGCCCGGCGTGACGGTCGTCTGCAGCCAGGGCGGCGCGATCCCGTCGGTGCTCATGGCCCTGGGCGTGCGCGCCCAGGGAGCCCGGCTCTACCCGCCCTGCGCAAAGGGCAGCGCCTGGGTGCTGGGCGGCCGGCCCGGGGCGCTCGCCGCGGACTACTACCGCAACTTCGACCCCGACCCGGACGCACCGGCACTCAGATGACGGGGAGTGCCTTCGGCAGCCAGTTCGGCCGGGTGCCCTCGAACGACTCGATGTCGGGCAGGTTCCGCTCGGTCAGGCCGACGTCGTCGAGCCCCTCGAGCAGCCGCCAGCGGGTGTAGTCGTCGATGTCGAACGGCACGGTGACCGATCCGTAGGTCACCTGCTTGGCGTTCAGGTCGACCGTCACCGCAGTGGTGGGATCGGCCTCGACGGCCGCCCAGAGCGCCTCGACGTCGGCCTGCGGCAGCAGGACGGTCAGCAGGCCGGCCTTGGTCGAGTTGTTCC
>JAOPUS010000227.1 GCA_025963345.1 Blastococcus sp.
CGCCTCCATCGCGGCGCTCTTCCTCACCACCGAGGCCGTCATCGCCGACAAGCCGGAGAAGAACGCTCCGGCCATGCCCGGCGGCGACGGCGGCATGGGCGGCATGGACTTCTGAGTCCAGCCCACCAGTAGTACCTGCACTGCCCGTCAGGGGCGGTCCGCTTCGGCGGGCCGCCCCTGTCGGCGTTTCTGAGTGCGGGTCCTTCGCGGAGGGTTCCGGTATCCACGGCGTCCCGGGGCTCACTCCGGGATGAAGACGCAGAACTCGTTGCCCTCGGGGTCGGCGAGGACGTCCCACTCGATGTCGTCGTCCTGCTGCCGGACCATCGTCGCGCCCGCCGCCAGCAGCGCCGCGGTGTCACCGACAACGTCGAAGTGCATCCGGTTCTTCACGATCTTCGGCTCGAACACCGGGACGATCCACATCAGCGGGCCGGCGCCGGTCGCGTCGACGATGGGGATCGGCCAGTCCGCCGGGCGGGGCTCGTCGTCGGCGGGTTCGAGGCTGTCCCGCCGGACGTAGCCCAGCGCCGAGCACCACCAGTCGGCGAGCGCCTGGTGGTCGCGGGCGTCGAGGCAGAGGTCCTTGAACCGGGCGGGTGCGTCAGCCATGACGGTGGAGGGTAGGCGGCCTCCCGTGAGCGTGATCATCGGGACCTCGGGCTGGCAGTACCGGGACTGGCGGGGCCGCTTCTATCCGCAGAAGTTGCCCCAGCGGTTGTGGCTGGAGCACTACGCGGGCCACTTCGCCACGGTCGAGAGCAACAACGCCTTCTACCGGCTGCCCGAGCACGCCACCTTCGTCGCCTGGCGCGAGCGCACCCCGCCGGACTTCCGTTGGGCGGTCAAGGCCAGCCGGTTCCTCACCCACATCAGGCGGCTGCGCGACCCGCAGGAGCCGGTGGGCCGGCTGATGGAGCGCGCGGCCGGGCTCGGGGACAAGCTCGACGCCGTCCTCCTGCAGTTGCCGCCGACGCTGAAGGCCGATGCCGACCTGCTCCGCGCATGCCTGGCGCAGTTCCCGGCCGGCACCCGCGTGGCAGTCGAGCCACGCCACGAGAGCTGGTGGACCGACGAGGTCCGCGCCCTGCTCGAGCGCTACAACGCGGCTCTGTGCTGGGCCGACCGTGAGGAGAAGCCGATCGCGCCGCTGTGGCGGACCACCGACTGGGGCTACCTGCGGCTGCACACCGGCGCCGAGGGCTGGAGCTACCGGCCGGAGACCCTCCAGCTGTGGGCCGACCGGCTGGCCGCCACCTGGGCGCGAGACGAGGACGTCCTCGTGTACTTCAACAACGACCCGGGCGGCGCCGCGGTCATGGACGCGGTCGTCTTCGCCGACGCCGTCCGCCGGGCCGGGGGGACGCCGACCCGCGTGCCCTCGATCGACGAGGCGAGCGGGGCGGCCTGGGCCGTGGCGTAGCCCGCGGCGCCCGATAGACAGACGACGAGGGCCCCGCTCGGATGAGCGGGGCCCTCGTCGGTCGGTGTGCGGTCAGTCGTGGTGCGAGTCGCCCCCGGAGCCGTGGCCCGAGCTCCCGCCACTCGTCCGTGCGGCCCGCTCGGCAGTGTCCCGAGCCTGCTTGGCGGCGTCCGCGGCGGCGTCGCGGGCGTCCTCCTCGGTGTCCCGAGCCCGGTCGGCGGCGTCCTCGGCAGCGTCGCGGGCGTCCTCCTCGGCGTCCCGAGCCCGGTCGGCGGCGTCCTCGGCGTCGTCGTGCTGGCCGTCGTCGTGCTGGCCGTCCGCGTGCTGGCCGTCCGCATGCTCGCCGTCCGCGTGCTCGCCGTCCTCGTGCTGACCGTCGTCGTGCTGGTCGTGCACGGAGTCGTCCTCGACCTCGGCCGGGGCCGTGGTCTGCGGGGCGTCGGTACTCACGACGGGAACGACGTCACCGACCGTGCTGGTGCTGGGCGTCTCCGATCCCGTCCCGTCACCCGAGTCGGGGGCATTGAAGGGACTGACCGTCTCGATGACCCCGGCAACGGTGTCCTGAACCGGGCCCGGAAGGGCCCCCACGGCGCCCGCTCCGGTCACGCCCGCCACGGCGATACCGAGTCCGGCGCCTGCCTTGGCGACTGCGCCGGCACCGGCGACCTTTGCAATGACGGCGGTGATGCTCTCGAGCAACATGCAGAGAACTCCAGGGATCGCGTGTACCCGCGACCGTCGCGGATCTGTTCCCGTCTCCATCGGCGGGAGCCGAGCGTCCCTGAAGTCAGTTCATCCGGACGGGTGGGTGGCTGCCGGTGCGGTCAGAGGGTGGCCGGATCCTCGGCGTGCCGGACGCCGAGCTGCCCGGCCGCCTCCCCGAGCAGCGTCTGCACGGCGAGGGTGTCCGCGAGCGGCATCACCGGGCTTTCCGTTCGCCCGGCGCGCAGGCACTCGTTCACCTCGATCAGCTCATGCGCGTATCCCGCACCGAGGGGCTGTCGGGTGATCGTCTCGGGCTCGGCACCCGCGCGGTGCAGCACGATGGTCTGCGGGTGGTGGAAGCGGGGGAGGACGTCGATCCAGCCAGCCGTCCCGAAGACCCGGGCCTGTCCGGGAAGGGCGTTGCGCAGCGACGTCATGAGCGTCGCCGACCGCCCGTCGGCGTAGTCGAGCAGGAGCGTGGCCTCCGCGTCGGCGCCGGAGGGGAACAGCGATCCGGCGGCCACCACGCGCTCCGGTGTCCCGAGCAGCATCTGCGCGAACGAGGCGACGTAGACCCCCAGGTCGAGCAGGGCGCCGCCGCCGAGCGCGAGGTCGAAGAGCCGGTCGGTGGGGTCGTACTCCCGCGCGACCCCGAGATCGGCCTGCACCGAGCGGACCTCACCGATCGCGCCGTCGGCGACGAGCTCCCGCAGGGCCACGATGGCGGGCTGGAAGCGGGTCCACATCGCCTCCATGACGAACACCCCGGTCTCCCGCGCCACGTCGATGACCTCCGCCGCGCCGGCGGGCGTGGCGGTGAAGGCCTTCTCGATCAGCAGCGCCTTCCCGGCCCGCAGCGCGCCCAGCGCGATGGCGTGGTGCTGCGGGTGGGGGGTCGCGACATAGAGGACGTCGACGTCCGGGTCGGCCAGGATCTCGGCGTAGGAACCGTAGGCACGGTCGATGCCGTGCCGGCCGGCGAAGGCCTGCGCTCGGTCGAGCGACCGCGAGGCCACCGCGACCGGCCGGGCGCCGTCGACGACGGCGAAGTCCTTCACGAGGTTCTCGGCGATGCGGCCCGGCCCGACGACGCCCCAGCGGATCTCTCTGCTCACCGGAGTGACGGTAGCGGCGCCCGCCGTCCGCAGCGGGTCGTGGTCGGGCACGACCGCCGGGTGCAGCTCGATGCCGGCGCGGGCGGCGACGCCCTATGTCTCGTCGTGCGTCATGCCGGGAGACTGACACGGTGACCGTGCTGATCGACACCCCCGTGTGGCCCTGGCGGGGCCGCCGGTGGTCCCACCTGATCAGCGACGTCTCCTACGAGGAACTCCACGCGTTCGTCGCGGCCGAGCTCGGCATCCCGCGGCGGGCCTTCCAGGGCGATCACTACGACGTCCCCGAGGACCTCTACGACGTCGCCGTGGCCGCCGGCGCGGAGCCGGTCGGCGCGCGTGAACTGCTCAGCCGGCTGCTGGCGGCGGGGTTGCGGGTCCGGAAGCCGCGCGGCGCCTGAGCAGGGTCAGCTCCGCGGTCAGGTTGGCCGCCGCACGGTCGGCCCACTGACGGGCAGCCTCCGGCGTCCGGTACAGCGCCGGCAGTGCCAGCAGGTGCTCGAGGACGGCGATCCGCCCGGCCGTGAACTCCTCGTCGGACAGGTGGCCGTATTCCTCGCGCACCGCCGAGGCGTACGCGGGGTAGGCGTCCGGGGGGCCCGCGAGGACGGCGAGGTCGGCGTCGCAGAGCACGGCCCCGTTGGCGTCGTCCGGCGCGGGATCGTGCCCGGCGGTCAGCAGCACCAGGCGCTCGACCTCGTCCACCCGGGCGTCCGGGACGAGACCTCGGAGCCCGGCCCGCGCCCGTCCGGCACTGACCTCCTCGTTGTCGGTGCGCTCCGGCTCGTACGCGACGTCGTGGTACCAGGCCGCCAGCCGGACGGCGTCGGGGTCGTCAGCGTCCCCGGCCAGCTCGCCCACCAGTCCCAGGACGGCGGCCAGGTGGGCGAGGTCGTGATACCGGCGATGCGGCTCGCTCCAGGCGGCGACGACGGCGGCCCACTCGGTGCGCGAGGTGGGGGAGTCGCCGGCCAGCAGCGCCCACGCCTCGAAGCCGACCAGCGAGCCGGGGCCGCTCATCGGACGCCGCAGCTGCGCAGGGTGAGCAGCGCGAAGGCGCGGGCGGCCGTGATCACCTCGGCGACGGGCACCTTCTCCATCGGGCCGTGGGCTAGGTGCAGGTCGCCGGGCCCGTAGTGCAGCGTCGGCACCCCGGCGGCCACGTACTGCCGCAGGTCGCTGCCGGCGGCGATGGCCCGCTCCGGCGGCGTGCCGCCACCGGCGAGGGCGACGGCCTCGCGCACGGCCCCCAACAGCGGGTGTCCGTCGGGCAGTTGGGCGCTGGCGAACGCGCCGCCGGTCCAGCTGATCCGGACCGGGTGCTCGGCCAGCCACGGATGCCCAGCGCAGATCTCGGTCAGCCGGGTCTCGAACGCCCGTTGCGCAGCGCCGATGTGCTCGCCCAGGCGGACGCCGTAGCGGCCCTCGGCGACGAGCCGGTCCGGAACCGAGCTGGCCCAGTCCCCGGCCTGCACCCGCCCGATCGAGAGACCGTAGGGAAAGCGGGCGCCGTCGAAGCGCGGATCGGCGTCCTGCTGCCGTTCCGCCTCGAACTCCTGCAGCCCGGCATGCACGACGGCGAACAGTTCCACCGCGCTGACACCCCGGTCGCGCATGGCGGCGTGCGCGGCGTGCCCGGTGACCTGCAGCCGGAAGGTCAGCGCCCCGGCGTTCGCGGTCACGACCGAGCCCGCGGTGGGCTCGGGGATGACGCACAGGTCGCCGACGTGACCGCGCCGCAGGGTGGCCCAGGCGCCGAGGCCGCCGTCCTCCTCGCCGACGACACCGTGCAGCGCCACCGGTCGCACCAGCCGCACGCCCGCCGTCCGGACCGCAGCGAGTGCGGCCAGCGAGGAGATGACGCCGGCCTTCATGTCGCACGCACCGCGACCGTGGATCGCGCCGCCGCCGAGGCGAGGGACGAACGGATCGCCGTCCCAGAGGGAGAGATCTCCCGGCGGGACGACGTCGGTGTGGCCGGAGAGCACCAGCGCGGGGACGCCGTCCTCGGCCGCGGGCACCGTGCCGACGACGCCCCATGCCTCCGTCCGCACGACCTCCTGGCCGGGTGCGTCCGGGTCGGTGGCGGCCGCGGTGAGGTCGATCTGCCAGGTGTCGACGTCGCAGCCGAGTTCCTCGAGCCATCCCGCCAGCAGGTGCTGGACCTCGCTCTCGGCGGGGGTGCCACCGATCGAGGGGACGGCGATCAGGCGGCAGAGCCGGTCGACCACCCATTCCTCGTCGACGGCGTCCAGGACGCGGACCTCGGCGTCGGTGAGGTCGGCCATGGCCGGAGTCTGGCACGCGTCGCCGGTGCCGCTGGGCGCCCGGGGGCGCTAGCTTGACCGCCGTGACACAGCCGCCGCCCCCGCCGGGCTGGTACCCCGATCCTGCTGGCAGTGGTGGAACCCGCTGGTGGGACGGCCAGGGCTGGACCGACCACGTCCAGCAGGCCGCCCCGCCGCCCCCGCCTCCTCCGCCGCCGTCCGCGGCTGGGCCGCCCCCGCCGCCGGCTCCGGGTGGGGCCGCCGTCGCGCCCGGGAACGGGTACGCCGCCGGTCCGTCGCTGTACGAGCAGCCGGTCCTGGTGGTCTCGCAGAAGACGAAGCTGATCGAGCTGACGAACGAGTACGCCGTCTTCGACGGTCAGGGCCAGCAGATCGGGGCCGTCGTCCAGGTCGGGCAGAGCGCGCTGAAGAAGGCGGTCCGCTTCGTCTCCAACTTCGACCAGTTCCTCACCCACCGGCTCGAGGTCCGGGACGCGTCCGGCCCGGTGCTGGTGCTGACCCGGCCGGCCAAGTTCGTGAAGTCCCGCGTCATCGTCGAGCGTCCCGACGGGTCGCCGATCGGCGAGATCGTGCAGGCCAACGTGTTCGGCAGGATCCGGTTCGACCTGGTCGCCAACGGCCGGCTGGTCGGCGCGATCCAGGCCGAGAACTGGCGGGCCTGGGACTTCGCGATCACCGACACCGCGGGCACCGAGGTCGCCCGGATCACGAAGAAGTGGGAGGGCCTGGCGCGGACGTTGTTCACCACGGCCGACCGCTACGTCGTCCTGGTGCACTACCGGCTGCCTGAGCCGCTGGCGAGCATGGTGGTGGCGTCAGCCCTCACGGTGGACACCGCGCTGAAGCAGGACGACCGCGGCTTCAATTAGCACATTGCGATCTTCCGGGCCGCACCGCGGCCTAGTGCCGTTCCGACCTGCGTGGAGCGCGGTCGTCGTGCCTGCGCGGACCCTCCGGGCCCACTCGGCTCGACACGAAGTCACCCTGAGGCGAGTAGCCTGGGGATGTCCGGGCCGGGTGCACGTGCCCCCGGGTGCCATTTGGTTACGCCTTCACGGACTACCGCCCCGACTTCGGTCGGGGGCCTGGAGCCGTGTTGTGCATCTCGCCGCGAGGCGGCCGCCATCCGGTCCGGACCTGCTTCCACGAGAGCCCCCGCCCATCGGGCGGGGGCTCTCGTGCGTCGTCGTCCCGACGTACCGGGCCCGGACCCGGACGCGCGACAGCCCCCGTCTCGCAGGACGGGGGCTGTCGCGGGTCTACCGGCCGGAGCTGGTCAGTAGGTCTCCTCCGTGGTGCTGCGCCGGACCGGCGCGCCCTCGACCGGGGCGCCGTAGCCCTCGGTGTGCGTGACCCGGCGGCGTGAGCGCGGAGCCCAGACGGCGAGCTCGAGGACGATGCCGAGCGCGCCGGCGATCATCAGGATCCAGCCGACCACCTGGAGGTCGACGCCGCTCACGTCGACGCGCAGGGCGAAGGTGAGGATCGCGCCCAGAGCAAGCAGGACGATCGCGGTTCCGAGTCGCATGTGCACTCCCTTCCTCACGGTTCCGGGCGCACGGAGAAACGCCTCAGGGCAGGCCGGACCGGCGGCGGGCGCCGCGGCGGGACAGTGCCCCCCGCCGGGCGTCCCCAATCGCCACGGTGCGGAGGTGTCCCCCGTTCGGGTGCCCTGTGGGGCCTCGGACTCCGGGGCGGCCCAGGACTGCGTGATCGCCCGATACGGCGGGGCCGGCCTCAGCGCGAACGTCGTCCTCGTCCACCAGGGACGACGAAAGGGAATGCCATGTCGCCCGACTACGCGAACCCGGCCCTCGACGCCGAGCTCGCCTACCGGCGCCCGAAAGTCCGGGTCCCAAAGTCCGGGTCAGAGCATCGTGCGGAGGCGCTCGCGGCGGGCTCGCAGGACGTCCACCGAGGCGGACGCCGACGGCGGACCGGGCACGTGCTGGCGCAGCTGGGTGTGCACCACGGCGTGCGGCGTCGAGGTCTTCGACGACACCCGGCTCACCAGCCGGTTGATCTCTCGGCGGAGCTCGGCAGCGTCACGCCACGACCCGCCGCTCTCCACCTCGGGCAGTTCCTCGACGAGCAGGAAGTCGTCGTCGGCCCGGTGGCTCGCAGCGATCCGCACCCGCAGCTCGTCGTCGCGCTTGGACAGCAGCTCCGCCGTCTGCGCCGGTGTGAGCAGGCCGGGGATGCCGAGGAACTCCTCGTCCTCGGGCGCGACCACGACCGGGCCGGAGCCCTCGCCGGTGTGCGCCGTCCCGCCGTGCAGCACATGGGCGAACCGCGCGTCCGCCTCAAGCGCCTCCCACTGCGGCAGCCCCTCTTCCTTCTCCTTCGGCGGGAGCGGCTCGAGGTCGAGCTCGTCACCGATCTCCGTCTTCGGGGGCGGCATGACGTGGTTGCGCTCCTCCTCCATGGAGGCCGCGAGGGAGAGCAGTGGCCGCACGGCCGGGAGGAAGACCGTCGCCGATTCGTGCGGGGCCCGGGAGCGAACCACGCGGCCGACGGCCTGGGCGAAGAACAGCGGCGTCCGGTAGGAGGTCATCCAGGCAAGGACGGCGGCCCGCGGGACGTCGACGCCCTCGGAGATCATCCGCACGCAGACGGCGATCCGCGCCGACCCGGTGGCGAAGCGCTCGATCTTCTTCGACGCCTTCGGGTCGTCGGAGAGGATCAGCTCGGCCGCCTTGCCGGTCACCCGACGGACGATCTTGGCGTAGGCGCGGGCGTCGTCCTGGTCGCTGGCGAGGATCAGCCCGGCCGCGTCGGGCATGCCGGTCTCGCGCAGGTGGGTGATCCGGTCGTCCATCGCCGCGATCACGTGCGGCACCCACTGGCCCTTGGGGTCCAGCGCGGTGCGCCAGGCCTGCATCTCCACCGACTTGGTCCCGGCCTCCGACAGCGAGGCGGCGACGACCTCACCGGCGGAGTTCCGCCAGCGCGAGGTGCCGGTGTAGGCGGCGAAGACGACCGGCCGGACGACGGAGTCCGCCAGCGCCTCCTTGTAGCCGTAGGTGTAGTCGGCGACGCTCATCAAGCCGCCCTGGCCCTCGACCCCGTCCTCCACGTACCGCACGAACGGGATGCGCTCGTCGGCCTTGGTGCGGAACGGGGTCCCGGTCAGGCACAGCCGGCGGGCCGCGCGGCCGTAGGCCTCCTCGACCGCCTCACCCCAGGACAG
>JAOPUS010000250.1 GCA_025963345.1 Blastococcus sp.
CCACCGGGAGGTCCTCCATCGAGCCGGCCACGATCGTGCCGGGAAGCTGTGAGTAGGAGCTGCGGACGTGCACGGGGATGCCCTCGCGGCGGGCGTACTCGACGCACCGCAGCATGAGGACCTTCGCCCCCGAGGCGGCCATCTCGAGCATCTCCTCGTAGGTGATGCTGTCGAGCCGCCTGGCGTTGGGGACGATCCGCGGGTCGGCGGTGAAGACGCCGTCCACGTCGGTGTAGATCTCGCAGACGTCGGCGTTCAGGGCCGCGGCGACGGCGACGGCGGTGGTGTCGGACCCGCCGCGGCCGAGCGTGGTGATGTCCTTGGTGTCCTGGCTGACGCCCTGGAAGCCGGCCACGATCGCGATCGAGCCCTCGTCCAGCGCCTGCCGCAGCCGGCCCGGCGTGACGTCGATGATCCGGGCCTTGCCGTGGCTGGACGTGGTGATGACGCCGGCCTGCGAGCCGGTGAAGGAACGCGCCTCGTAGCCGTGTGTGGAGATGGCGATGGCGAGCAGTGCCATGGAGATCCGCTCGCCGGCGGTGAGCAGCATGTCGAGCTCGCGGCCGGGCGGGTCGTCGGTGATCTGACTGGCCAGGTCGAGCAGTTCGTCGGTGCTGTCGCCCATGGCGGAGACCACGACGACGACGTCGTCGCCGTTCTTCTTGGCGGTGACGATCCGTTCGGCGACACGCTTCATGTGCGCTGCGGACGCGACGGAGGATCCGCCGTACTTCTGGACGACGAGGGCCACGGGTCCACAGGCTACCGACGTCTGCTCCGAGACCGGTGGTTGCGTCCCCGGCGACCCCGGGTTGTGATCATCGGATGGACGATCCCGAGCGGTGGCTGCTCAGCGCGGAGGAACGGGGCAACCCGGCCACGAAGCTACCGGCGTGGACGGCGGGGAACCTCGCCGAGCCCCTCGTGCACGGGGCGACGTACTTCGACCGGCTGGTCGATGAGGTCGAGAAGCTCGGGCCCGGGGACCACCTGTTCTTCACCGATTGGCGCGGGGATCCCGACGAGAAGCTCCGCGAGGACGGGCCCACCGTCGCCGAGCTGTTCACCGCGGCGGTCAAGCGCGGCGTCTGCGTCCGGGGCCTCGTCTGGCGGTCGCACATGGACGGCATGTCGTTCAGCAAGGATGAGAACCGCGCGCTGGACGCCGAGATCGAGCACGGCGGCGGAGAGGTGATCCTCGACCAGCGGGTACGCCGAATGGGCAGCCATCACCAGAAGTTCGTCGTCCTCCGGCACGCCGACGACCCGGCCCAGGACGTCGCCTTCGTCGGCGGCATCGACCTGTGCCACAGCCGGCGGGACGACGACAACCACGATGGTGACCCGCAGGGGCTGGCGATGGCCGCGGCGTACGGGCCGACCCCGCCGTGGCACGACGTCCAGCTGCAGCTGCGCGGCCCGACGGTGGGTGCGCTGGACACCGTCTTCCGGGAGCGCTGGGACGACCCGAACAGCCCCGACGAGGACCATCCGATCGCCTGGATCCACGACAGGCTGCATCACACCCGGCTGCATGCCGACCCGCTACCGGACCAACTGCCCCCACCGCCGGAGTGCGGTCCCCACGTCGTTCAGAACCTGCGCACCTATCCGGCGATCCGGCCGCCGTACGGCTTCGCGCCGGCCGGGGAGCGCTCGGTGGCGCGCGGGTACACGAAGGCGATCATGCAGGCCCGGCGGCTGATCTACCTGGAGGACCAGTACATGTGGTCGGCGGAGGTGGCGAGGCTGTTCGCCGACGCGCTGGCCGAGCATCCCGAGCTGCACCTCGTGGTCGTCGTCCCCCGGGTCCCCGACCAGGACAGCGCCTTCGCCCAACGACCGCAGCTGATCGGCCGCTGGCAGGCGATCGAGATGTGCCGCCGGACCGGTGAAGGCCGGGTGCACGTCTTCGACGTGGAGAACCACGCCGGGACGCCGGTCTACGTGCACGCAAAGGTGTGCGTGGTGGACGACGTCTGGGCCAGCGTCGGCAGCGACAACTTCAACCGGCGCTCGTGGACCCACGACAGCGAGCTCTCCAGCGCCGTGCTGGACACGACCCGCGACCCGCGCGAGCCGACCGACCCGGCCGGCACCGGCGACGGGGCCCGGACCTTCGCCCGTGACCTTCGGCTGGAACTGGCCCGCGAGCACCTCGACCTGGCCGACGACGGCAGCGAGGACGACGCCGTGCTCGACCCCGAGCGCTTCGTCGTGACCCTGAACGAGCGAGCCGAGACCCTCGACGCCTGGCACGAGGGCGGGCGGACGGGTCCCCGGCCGCCCGGCCGCCTGCGCCCCCACCGCGCCGAGCGCCTGCCCGTGGTGACCCGGCTCTGGGCCACGCCGGTCTACCGCCTCCTCGACGACCCCGACGGCCGCCCGCTGCGGCTGCGCCTGAAGAAGAGCTTCTGAGCGCAGCCGGCGGCCGCCGGCCAGGTTGGTACCTGGAAGCTTGTGCTCTGCCCCGGTCGGCGGGGCAGAGCACAACTGTCCACAGATCAGTCTCATCGCCGCCGTCCCCGGGCCAGACGCATCACCCTTGTCCCGTGTCCGCCTTCGACCTGCCGGGTGCGGTGCGCCGCATCCGCCGCATGGCGGACCTGTCGCAGCGCGAGCTTGCGGAGCGTCTCGGGGTGTCGAAGTCCTCCGTCGCACGGATGGAGGGAGGCAGCTGCGGACTGGACGCGCGGGTCCTTGCCCGGGCAGCTGAGCTCGCCGAACTGCGTCTCGCTCTCCTGGACGCCTCTGGCAACGAGGTTGCCGAGATGACGGACGCGGCAGTGCGCGACATGGCGGGCCGACGCTTCCCCGCACACCTGGACACCCGGTACAGCGAGGAGGAGTGGTGGCACGGTCCGCACCGGTACGAGCGGACGCAGCCCTGGTACACGTTCGACCGTGACCGCCGCATCCGGGATCTGTACCGGCTTCGCGCGGGCACACCCCCCGATCACCAGCTACCCCAGCGCGGCGACTCACCACACGAACGAGCGGCCGCGCGGCGGCGTGACTACTGGCGCGCCGAGACGGAAGAGCGCGAACGCGCCTTCCTCGCCGGCGAGCTCTCCGGCATCGAGCTCACCTTCGAGTGCACGTGCCCGCCCCTGTGCGACGAGCTCGACGACCGATCGGGAAAGCCCGTCCACGCCGAGGGATGCCCGTGTCACTGCGACCTCGCCTGATGCGCTGCTACCGTGGGCACGTGCGCGGCAGCCTCCTTCTTACCCGCCGCGGCGAGGCCCTCTCCTAGGTCGGCCCCCTCGCCGCGGGGTCTCGCGCGTTCCTGGCGCCGCTGACCGCACCAAACGGAGCTGAGCCCAGCCCGCGCCAGAGGAGCCCCATCGTGAACGAGCAGCACCCGCACGTACGCAATCCGCAGCAGCCCTCCCGGATGCCGATCCACCGCTACGCGCCCTTCACCCCCGTCGTGCTGACCGACCGCACGTGGCCGGCCAACGTCACCACGAAGGCCCCGCGCTGGTGCGCCGTCGACCTGCGCGACGGCAACCAGGCACTGATCGACCCGATGACCCCCGACCGCAAGCGGCGCATGTTCGAGCTGCTGGTCCGGCTGGGCTACAAGGAGATCGAGGTCGGCTTCCCGGCGGCCAGCCAGACCGACTTCGACTTCGTCCGCCAGCTGATCGAGGAAGACCTGGTCCCCGACGACGTCACGATCCAGGTCCTGACCCAGGCCCGCGACGAGCTGATCGAGCGCACCTACGAGTCACTGCGCGGCGCCAAGCAGGCGATCGTGCACCTCTACAACTCCACGAGCACCCTGCAGCGGCGCGTGGTCTTCAACTCCGACCGCGCGGGGATCATCGACATCGCCGTCCACGGCGCGGAACTGGTCCGCAAGCTGGCCGAGCAGATGGACGACACCGAGATCTTCTTCCAGTACTCGCCGGAGTCCTTCACCGGCACCGAGCTGGACTTCGCCGTCGAGATCTGCAACGCCGTCACCGACGTCTGGGAGCCCACCCCCGAGCGGCCGACGATCATCAACCTGCCGGCGACCGTCGAGATGGCCGAGCCGACCGTCTACGCCGACCAGATCGAGTGGATGCACCGCAACCTCGGCCGCCGCGACTCCGTCGTCCTCAGCCTGCACCCGCACAACGACCGGGGCACCGCCGTCGCCGCTGCCGAGCTGGGCTACCGCGCCGGCGCCGACCGCATCGAGGGCTGCCTGTTCGGCAACGGCGAGCGCACCGGCAACGTGGACCTGGTCACCCTGGGCCTGAACCTGTTCAGCCAGGGCATCGACCCGCAGATCGACTTCTCCGACATCGACGAGATCCGCCGCACCGTCGAGTACTGCAACCAG
>JAOPUS010000289.1 GCA_025963345.1 Blastococcus sp.
AGGGTTGAGGACAGGGCGGCGGAGGGCGGGGCGCATGGCTGAGAGGTTGGCACCGCGGGAGGGACCGGTGCCCGCCGTCCACAGCCGGGCCCCTCGGTCCACAGCCGCGCCGGGGCGCGGGGGTCAGGCCTTGCCGAGGATCCGGTTCATCTTGGTCCCGCAGACGGGGCACGGACCCTGGGCCATGCGACGGCCGGACTCGCTGACCTTCACCTCGCCGTCGAAGTCGCGCTACTCCTTGCACTTCACGCAGTAGCCGTTGTAGCTCTCCGCCACGGGGTCTCCTCGTTCTCGGGGCGCCTCGGCACGCGCGCCGGTCGCCGTTGCGCAGGCACGCTACCCGTGCCCGCCACCGCCGGTACTCCGGGCGGCTCCCTGATCAGCGCGGTTCGGCGGTGGATTGCCCACAGCCTGTGGACAGACCTGTGGAGCGCGTGGGGACGGTTCGGCGTGTCCCTGTGCGCGAAGGGGGGACGGGTGGGGGACTGCGGACCTCTCGGAGTGTCCGACAGCGGCGCCGACCTGCACGGACGTGCGGATGCGACCTGTGGATCGAGTGCGCAGCGCAACCCTCGTCACCGGGTGGAGCGCCCGCATGTCCACCGTCCGTGCGACCTGTACCCACATGGGTGCCTCCGCGGAGGCACATGGTCGCCAGCGTGGCTTACGGTGCCTGCGTGCCCGGACCGACTCCTGACGCTGCCGCGTCCCCCGACGGTGCCGTCGTCGAGGTCCGGCGCAGCGCCCGGCGCCGCCGGACGGTCACCGCCTATCGCGAGATGGGCCGCACCGTCGTGCTCATCCCGGCCGCGTTCAGTCCGGCCGAGGAGCGCCGCTGGGTGGCGCAGATGGTCGCCAAGCTGCAGACCCGCGAGGAACGCCGCCGCCGGACACTCGGGGGCGACGACGAGCTGATGTCGCGGGCGCGGGCGCTGTCGGCCGCACATCTCGACGGGCTGGCCGAGCCGGCCAGCGTGCGGTGGGTGGACAACCAGCAGCGCCGGTGGGGCTCCTGCACGCCGGCCGACCGCAGCATCCGGCTGTCGAGCCGACTGCGGTCAATGCCGGACTACGTCGTCGACTACGTCCTGGTGCACGAACTGGTGCACCTGCTGGAGCCCGGCCACGACGAGCGCTTCTGGGCGCTGGTCGCGCGCTACCCGCGGGCCGAACGGGCGCGCGGATTCCTCGAGGGCGTCGAGCAGGCCACCCACGCCGGAGAGCACCCGGGCGACGCGCCCGCCCCGGACAGCGTCGACTGAGCCGGGCTCAGGGCCGCCCGGTCTCCTCGTCGTCCGGAGACCCCTGAGGCGACGTGTCGTCGTCCCCGGCGTCCCGAACGTCAGGCGCGGACGGCTTCTCTGCGTCGCTCGCGGTGAGCGCGCCCAGTTCGTCGTCCATGTCCTGCCGGGCGACGAAGTCCATCGGCTCGTCGAGGTCGTCGGACGTGGGCAGCAGGTCGGGGTGCGACCAGAGCCGGTCACGCGCGGCGCTGCCGTAGCGCTGGCCCATCGCCCCCCACACCGTCGCGGCGTCACGCAGCCGGCGCGGGCGCAGCTCGAGACCGACCAGCGTCGCGAACGTCTGCTCCGCGGGCCCACCCGTGGCGCGGCGCCGGCGCATGGTCTCGGCGAGGGCGGAGTGGCCGGGCAGCCGATCGGTGGCCGCCGCCGCGACGACGGTGTCCACCCAGCCCTCGACGAGCGCGAGGAGCGTCTCCAGGCGGCGCAGTGCCATCTGCTGCTCAGGGGTCTCCTCGGGCTCGAGGACGCCGCTGCCGAGCAGGCGCTGGATGCTCTCGGGGTCGTTCGGGTCCAGCCCCCCTTCGAGCCCGCCGCCGGCCATCGCCTCGTTGATCCCGCGCTCGATCGCCTCGCGGTCGATGGTGATGCCCCGCGCGTAGGCGTGCACCGCGTCCTGCAGCTGCTGGCGCAGCCATGGGACGTGGGCGAACAGCCGCTGCGAGGCGGCCTCGCGCAGGGCGAGGAACAGCCGGACCTCGTCGGCCGGGCGGTCCAGCCCGGCCGCGAAGTCGGCCACGTTCTGCGGCACGAGCACGCCGGTGCCGGGGGGAGCGAGCGGGAGCCCGACGTCGGTGCTGGTGACGACCTCGTCGGCGAGCTTGCCGAGCGCCTGACCCACCTGGGCGCCGAACATCAGGCCGCCCATCCGGCCCATGATCCCGGCGATCGGGCCGAACGACATGGCCGCTTCCTGCGGGAGCGCGCTGGTCATCGCGGCCACGACCTTCTCGGCCAGCGGGTCGATCAGTGCACCCCAGGCCGGCAGGGTCTTCTCGACCCAGTCGACCCGCGACCACGCGGCGGTCCGCTCGATACCCGAGGGCAGTTCGGTGACCTGGTCGAGCCAGAGGTCGGCCAGCCGCAAAGCCTCGGCAACAGCGGTCTGCTCGGCCTGCGACGTCGGCTGGTGGCCGGCCGCGAGTTGGCTGATCGCACCCTGACGGGCGAGGTCCCAGTTCACCGGGCCGCCCGACCAGCTCATCAGCTTCTGCAGCTCGGCGAACAGCGGCATCTTGCTGAGCAGGTCCTCGGGAGAGCCGCCCCCGGCGATGCCGCCGAAGAGGGCGCCGAGACCGAACGGGTCACCCGCGGGGTCGCCCCCCTTGCCGGGCTCCCGGCGTTCGGGATCACGGTCGGGCAGCCCGAAGCCGAACGGCGGTACGTCACTCATACGTCCACGGTAGACGCGTGATCTTCGTGCGGGGATCCCTCGCCCGTGAGCTGTTGCGCCGTGGGCGGACGCCGCCTGGCAGGGATGCGACATAGGCTCGCCCGTCGTGACCCGTCGGATCGCCGTCCTGACCGCCGGCGTCGTGCTCCTGGTGCTCTTCGGGCTCCTCGGGACGACGCTGCCGGTGCCCTACGTCGCCCAGGTCCCCGGGCCCACGTACAACACCCTCGGGGACATCGACGGATCGTCGATCATCAGCGTCGAGGGCCGGGACCGGAATCAGGTCAGCGGGAACCTCAACCTGACCACCGTCGGGGTCAGTCGCGGCGGGCTCAGCCTGGTGCAGGCGGTCCGCGGCTGGTTCGACGACGAGGTCGCCGTCGTCCCGGAGGAGTCGGTGTACCCGCCGGACCGCTCCGAGGAGCAGACCCGGCAGGCCAACCGCGAGGCATTCCTCACCTCCGAGCAGGCGGCCGAGACCGTGGCCCTGGCCCACCTGGGCTACCCGGTGAAGGTCGTGGTCCAGGCCGTGCCGAAGGGCTCCCCGTCCGACTCGGTGCTCGTCGAGGGGGACACCATCGATGCGATCGACGGACGGCCGACCCCGGACTCCGCCACCCTCCAGAACGTCCTCACCGACATCCCGGGCGGTACGACGGTCACGGTCGACACCACGCACCTCGGGGAGTCGCGCCAGGTGCAGATCACCACGAAGGCGGCCGGGGACCGCAAGGGATCGTTGCTCGGCGTCAGCGTCCTCGAGCAGCCTTCGGCGCCCTTCGACGTCAAGATCGACGTCGCGGACGTCGGCGGTCCTTCCGCCGGGCTGATGCTGACCCTCGGCATCCTCGACCTCGTCGGCAACGACGACCTCACCGGCGGCGCCGTCGTGGCCGGCACCGGCACGATCGACGCGCAGGGCAAGGTCGGGCCGATCGGCGGCATCACGCTGAAGATGGTCGCCGCGAAGGACATCGGTGCCGAGCTGTTCCTGGTGCCCGCCGACAACTGCAGCGAGGCCAAGGGCGTGGCCGCCCCCGGCTTCCCCCTGGCCCGCGTCGCCAGCCTCGACGACGCGCTGAAGGCCCTGACCGACTTCGAGGCCGGGCGCACACCCGCCACCTGCTGACCCGGTCCGCCACGCGGTCCCGGTCCGGACCGCCCCGCCGTCGCCGGACGCCTCCGGTGGGGGAAGCTGTCGGCGATCGGACGGTCGGGAACCCGGCGCAGCCCGGAGCGTTGTCCTGATGGACCCCCGGGCTCGCGTCGGCGACACCCGTCCTCCGCAACTGAAGACTGCAACTGAAGGAGACCGCTCGTGGCCATGCGGCCCCCCGTGCCGGTGCCGACGCTCTCGCGGCGCGCCAAGCTGGTTCTCGGCGCTGTCGCCGTGCTGCTCG
>JAOPUS010000312.1 GCA_025963345.1 Blastococcus sp.
ACACCGGCGTAGATCGCGCAGTGCTGGATGACCTCGCCGATCTCCTCGTCGGTGAGCCCGTTGTTCACGGCGGCCCGCACGTGCAGCGCGAACTCGTCCCAGTGCCGCAGCGCGACGGTGATCGCCAGCGTCAGCAGGCTGCGGTCCCGCCGGGCCAGGCCGGGCCGCTGCCACAGGTCACCCCAGGCGGTGCGGGTGATGAAGTCCTGGAAGTCGGCGGTGAACGGCGTCGTGTTCGCCACGGCACGGTCGACGTGCGCGTCGCCGAGCACCTCGCGCCGCGTCGCCATCCCGGCTGCGCGGCGCTCGTCGTCGGTGGACGGACCAGTGGTCATCGGGCGTCTCCTGCGGTGTCGAAATGGCCGAGCAGCGCGCCGGTCACCCGGAGCGCCTGCTCGATGTTGGCCAGATGGGCCCCGGGGCTCACGGTCAGCAATTCGGCGCCGGGGATGCCGTCGGCGATCGCCTGCTGGTG
Source organism: Blastococcus sp. (assembly GCA_025963345.1). GTDB lineage: Bacteria > Actinomycetota > Actinomycetes > Mycobacteriales > Geodermatophilaceae > Blastococcus_B. The sequence continues at coordinate 476 of JAOPUS010000312.1, forward strand.
CTCCGGCGGGAGGGCGGGGTCGTCCCAGCCGCTGACGACCAGCGTCGGCGCCACGATCCGTGCCAGGTCGGGACGCAGGTCCATCGCGTCGATCGCCTCGCAGCAGCCGGCGTATCCCTCGTCGGGTGTGCCGGCGATCATCGCCTCCATCCGGGCGACCAGGTCCGGCTCCTGCTCCCGGAACCCGGGGGTGAACCACCGCTCGATCACCGCGGGCGCGACCGTCCCGGTCCCCTCCGCGCGGACCATCCGAGCGCGGTCGCCGTACGGCCCCGGGCCGACGAACGCCGACGTGCACAGCAGTGCCAGCCGGTGGACGCGCGCCGGCTCGCGGGCGGCCAGCCGCATGCCGGTCATCCCGCCGAGGGAGAGGCCGGCGACGTTGGCGCGCTCGGCACCCACCTCGTCGAGCAGCGCCACCAGGTCGTCGACCAGATCGTCGAGCGTGTACGGGCCGGCCGGCACCGGCGACTCCCCGTGCCCCCGGGTGTCATAGGTGATCACCCGGTAGCGCTCGGCCAGGGCCGGCACCTGCGGATCCCACATGGCACGGGTGGCACCGAGGGAGTTGGAGAGGACGACGACCGGCGCATCGGCCGGCCCGGCCTCGGTGTAGGAGACGGCGACAGCGCTCACTCAGGTTCCCTCGGTCAGTCGGGTGTGGTCGGCGAGGACGGCGTCGACCTGCGCGCCGGCCTCCCCGGTGTCGGGCGCGGCCGGCAGCAACCCGGCGACGTCGACATCGGTACGACCGGCGAGGACCTCGGTCAGCGGACGCCCGCTCGCGGCCGCCGAGCGCACTGCCTCGGCCGCGGCGTCGTGCGCCGCACCGCGCCCCAGCGTCGGAGTGAGCGCGTCGGCGAGGGCACCGGCCAGCTCGGGGTCGCGCGCCGCGGCCACCGTCGCGGCCATCCGCTCGGTGTCCGGCCGGAGCCCGGCGAGGCTCTCGGTCAGCCAGGCCGCGGCGGAGCCGACGGTGGTCAGCAGGTCGGTCAGGGTGGGCCACTCGCTGTGCCAGGCGCCGGCCGAGCGTTCGTGCTCCTGCTCCATGGCACCGAACAGCGTGCCGACCAGCCCGGGCGCGCGGCGGGCGCAGGCACGAGCGGAGATCGCCGCCACCGGGTTGTGCTTGTGCGGCAGCGCCGACGAGCCGCCTCGCGACCCGCCCTCGCTGACCTCGCCCACCTCGGTCTGGGCCAACAGCACGACGTCGAGCGCGACCGTGGCGATCACGCCCGCCGCGGCGCCGAGCGCGCCCGCCAGGTCGGCGACCGGGAGGCGGACGGTGTGCCAGGGGACGGGGGTGTCGGCGAGGCCCAGTTCGGCCGCGAACGCCGTCCGCAGGGCGACGCCGGACCCACCGCTCGCGGCGAGCGTCCCGGCGGCGCCGCCGTACTGGACCGGAAGGGTCGCGACCACCTCGGCCAGGCGCAGCCGGGCGCCGTCGAGGCCGGCCAGCCAGCCGGCGGCCTTCAGCCCGAAGGTCGTCGGCAGCGCCTGCTGCATCAGGGTGCGGCCCATGACGACGTCGTCCCGGTGCGCGACGGCCAGCCGGGCCGCGGCCTCCGCCGCGGCGACGAGGTCGGCGTCGATCGCGGCGATCGCGTTCCTGGCCAGCAGGACCAGCGCGGTGTCGAGGATGTCCTGGCTGGTCGCCCCCACGTGCACCGCCCGGGCGGCGTCGTTGCCGACGGCGTCCTGCAGCACCCGCACCAGCGGCGGCACCGGGTTGCCGGCGTCCGCGGCCTTCGCCACGACCGTCGCCAGGTCCAGTCGGCCGGGGTCGCCGCAGGCCGCGGTCACGGCGTCGGCCGCCGTCGTGGGCACGAGACCCAGGCGGGCGGCCGCGCGGGCCAGCGCCGCCTCGGCCTCGAGCAGGGCCCGGAACCACGCCGCGTCGGAGACGGCGTCGGCCGCTCCCCCGCGCGCGAAGGTGCCGTCGAACAGTCGGCTCACGTGCGAGTCCCGGTCACGCAGCAGTTCATACCCGAGCGGCCGGCGCCGGGGCGGCTCATACCGCGAAGAACACGGTCTCGCGGTCGCCCTGCAGGTGGAGGTCGAGGCGGTAGCCGTCCTCGGTCGGCGTGGCGATCAGGGTGCGCCGCGCGGCGTCGTCCGGGAGCGACCGCAGGACGACGTCCTCGGCGTTGGCCTCCGCCTCGTCGGCGAAGTAGATCCGGGTGACCACGCGGTCGAGCAGCCCGCGGGCGAACAGCGAGACGTCGATGTGCGGGGCCTGCAGGCCGCCTGCCCCGTCGGGGAGCCGACCCGGCTTCAGCGTGCAGATCTCGTACTCCCCGGTGACTGTCTGCGCGCGACCGAGTCCGCGGAACCCCGGGTAGGCCACGGCGCCGCGCGGGTCGTCGGGGTGGTCGAAGCGCCCGTCCGGGTCGGCCTGCCAGGTCTCGACCATCGCGTCGGGCACCAGCTCCTCGAGGCCGTCGTAGACGATCCCGCGGATCCAGATCGCGCCGGGCGTCTCCGGGGCGACGACGTAGGGGCCGTCCTCCCACGTCAGGCCGATGGAGAGGTAAGGCCCGACGGTGGCGCTCGGGGTGGTGGGAAGAGTGCTCACGCGACATCCCCGTCGTCGTCGGTCTCGAACGGGGTCTGCTCGCGACCCCGCAGGACGATGTCCCATTCGTAGGCCAGCGCCCATTCGGGGGCGGTCCGCTCATGGTCGTAGCGGCTGATCGCGGCCGGCCGCGCCGCCTCGGGGATGGCATTGAAGATCGGATCCTGGAAGAACAGCGGGTCGTCCGGGAAGTACATCTGGGTGACCAGCCGCTGCGTGAAGGCCTGGCCGAACAGCGAGAAGTGGATGTGCGCCGGACGCCACGCGTTGTGGTGGTTGCCCCACGGGTAGGCGCCGGGCTTGATCGTCGTGAACTCGTAGCGGCCTTCGCTGTCGGTCACGGTGCGCCCGAGCCCGGTGAAGTTCGGGTCGATCGGCGACGGCCAGTTGTCGACGACGTGGCGGTAACGACCGCCTGCGTTGGCCTGCCAGACCTCGACCAGCGTGTGCGGCACCGCGCGGCCGTCGCTGTCGAGCACGCGGCCGTGGACGATGATCCGCTGGCCCTGCGGCTCCCCCTCGTGCTGCTTGGTGAGGTCGGCGTCGGCTGCGCTCACCCGGCTCTCGCCGAGCAGCGGGCCGGTGACCTCGGTGAGCCGGTGCGGCAGGTCGACGGGCGTGCGCAGCGGGGCACGTAGCCCGGTGCTCTTGTAGCCGGCGTAGCCGACGGGAGTACGAAGGTCGGCCGCCTCACGCAGGTACTGCGGCAGGTGCAACCCGCTCGCCGATGTGGTCCCGGTCATGCCGGGACGGTACGGCCGACGGGCTACCCTTCCCAAGCCTGTTCTTCCACTGGGCGAAAAGAGGAGTCATGGCAGGCCGAAGCGCCACCCCCGGTCGATCGGTGACCTCCCGCGCCCTCGCCATTCTCGACGCATTCGACGCCACCAGCCCCCGGCTGTCCCTGTCCGAGATCGCCGAGCGGTCGGGCACCCCGCTGACGACCGCACACCGGCTCCTCGCCGAGCTCTCGGACTGGGGCGCGCTCGTCCGCCGCCAGGACGGCCGCTACGAGATCGGCCGCAAGCTGTGGGACCTCGGCCTGCTGGCGCCGGTGCAGCTGGAGTTGCGCCAGGTGGCCGCGCCGTTCCTCCTGGACGTGCACACCGCGATCCGCGACACCGTCCACCTCGCCGTACGGGAGGGGCTCAGCGCCCTCTACATCGAGCGGATCTCCGGGCGGGAGTCGGTGCCGGTGGTCAGCCAGGTGGGCAGCCGGCTGCCGCTGCACGCGACCGGGGTCGGCAAGGTGCTGCTCGCGTCGGCGCCGAACGACGTCGTCGAGCAGGCGCTGCGCTCGCTCACGCGGATGACCCGGCACACGCTGGTCGACCCTGGCCGGATGCGCCGGGAGCTCGCCGAGGTGCGCCGGCGCCGGTACGCCCGCACCTCCGAGGAGATGTCGCCCGGGGCCGCCTCGCTCGCCGTCCCGGTGCAGGTGGAACGCCGCACCGGGCCGGTCGTGGTGGCCGCCCTCGGGATCGTCGTCCCACCGCACCGCCGGGACCTGCCCCGGCTGGTGCCGGTCCTCGAGGTGGCCGCGCGCGGCATCGGCCGCGAGCTGGCCCGCACCCGCGATTTTCACTGACCGGAAGGTTCCGGTTCACAGCGCCGCGTCCAGCGGCCCACACTCGGAGCCGTGCGTACCCAGGTAGGGATCATCGGGGCCGGTCCGGCCGGTCTGCTCCTCTCGCGTCTCCTGGCACTCCAGGGCATCGACTCCGTCGTCCTGGAGAACCGGTCACGGGAGTACGTCGAGGCCCGCATCCGTGCCGGGATCCTCGAGCAGCACACGGTCGACACGCTCACCGAGGCCGGCGTCGGTGACCGGCTGCAGCGCGAGGGCCTGGAGCACCGCGGCATCTACCTGCAGTACCCCGGCACCCGGCACAAGCTGGACTTCCCGGAGCTCTGCGGGCGGACGGTCTGGGTCTACGGGCAGACCGAGGTCACCAAGGACCTGATCAAGGCACAGCTGGACGGCGGCCCGCCGCTGCTGTTCGAGGTCTCCGACGTCACTCCCGAGGACGTCGACACCGACTCGCCCCGCATCACGTTCGCCGACGCCGACGGCAACCGGCAGGTGCTCGAGTGCGACGTCATCGTCGGCACCGACGGCTTCCACGGTCCGTCGCGGGCGGTCGTGCAGCAGGGCACCACCGGTCGGACCTGGGAGCGCACCTATCCCTACGCGTGGCTCGGCATCCTGGCCGACGCCGCACCCTCGACCGACGAGCTCATCTACGCCTGGCACCCCGACGGGTTCGCGCTGTACTCGATGCGCTCCCCCTCGGTCTCCCGGCTCTACCTCCAGGTGGACCCGGCGGAGAAGATCGAGGACTGGTCCGACGACCGCATCTGGGACAACCTCGGGAAGCGGTTCGCCCTCGACGGCTGGGAGCTCTCGACCGGGACGATCACCGAGAAATCGGTGCTGCCGATGCGCTCGTTCGTCAGCGCCCCGATGCGCCACGGCCGGCTGTTCCTCGCCGGGGACGCCGCGCACATCGTGCCGCCGACCGGCGCCAAGGGCCTCAACCTCGCCGTCGCCGACGTGACCCTCCTGGCCTCGGCCCTCGTCCGGCTGATGCGCGAGAAGCAGACGGACCTGGTCGACAGCTACTCCGACCGCGCGCTGGCCCGGGTCTGGCGGTGCACGCACTTCTCCTGGTACATGACCTCGATGCTGCACCGCTCGGGCGACGACTTCGACGCCGAGCTCCAGTTGTCCCAGCTGCGCCGGGTCTGCTCCTCGGAGCCGGCCGCGCGGGAACTGGCCGAGAACTACACCGGGCTGCCGCTCGACGTCTGAATCCCGCGGCCTCCGGAGGGTGATCCGCCGCGCGAGCTGTGGAGTCTGCCGCCGCGAACCGGCATGATCGCGATCCCCACCAGGGAGAAGGACGCGATGAGCGGAACGGACGCCGGAGTGCCGTCGGCCTATCTGCTGCGCGTGGTCGACGGTCCGGACCAGGGCCGGCAGATATCCCTGCGGAGCACGGCCGTCGTCGGGCGCGGTGACGTCGACCTGGTGCTGACCGATCCGCACGTCTCGCGCTCGCACGCCCAGGTCTCGGCCCACAACGGTCAGGTGCTGCTCAGCGACCTGCGGTCCAGCCGGGGCACCTGGGTCGGCGACATCCGGATCGACGGCAGCCGTCCCCTGCGGCCCGGCGACACCTTCACGGTCCACCCCGACACGATCATGCTGCTCACCGAGGAGGAGCCGCAGCCACAGGTCCTCGGGCCGGCGCTGCAGCTCGTCGTCCGGGAGCCCGGCCGGCCACCCCGTCGGCATCCGCTGGACGGCCGCCCGCTGCGGATCGGCCGCGACCCCCAGCACTGCGACATCGCCCTGGCCGCCGACGGCACCGTCTCGGCGGTGCATTGCGAGATCTCTCCCCGGGCCGGTCAGCTCGTCGTCGTCGACCTGGGCTCCGCCCGTGGGACCTGCCTCAACGACGAGCCCGTCGAGGAGCCGACTCCCCTGGGGGTCGGCGACGCGCTCACGGTCGGCCGCACCGAGATCACCGTCGTCTCCTCCGCCGGCACTCCGGCGATCAGCCCGCCCCCGCTGCAGCTGATCGTGCAGGAGGAGGGCGCCCCTCGGCCGTGGGCGGTCACGATCACCGCAGCCCCCGGCTCGACGGTCGCCGACGTCACCCGTGCCCTCGTCGGCTACCTGGGGCTCGCAGCGCCGTCCTCCGCGCGTTCGGACGGCGACCGGTCCGACAGCGACGGCCGACGGTGGTGCCTCTACCGGCAGCGCGGTGCGCACCTGCTGACGGCGGCCGCCCCCTGGGCGGAGGCGGACCTGTGCCGCGGGGACGCCGTCGTGCTGGGCCCGGTGACCGGCACCCGCCCGCCCGCGCCACGGAGCGCGGCCGGTTCCGAGAGGACCCCGGCCCGCTGGCGGGTGCTGCGTCGCGCGCTCCCCGGCGCCACGGCCCCGGTGACCCCGCACCCGGTCGAGACACCGCCCGCACCGGAGCCGGTGACCTGGCGCGGGCGCGGCATCGTCTGGCAGATCGCCGGTGGCCTCGGCATGGTCGGTGTCGGCATCGGCATGGCCTTCGTGAACCCGGCCTTCCTCCTGCTGGCCCTGCTCGGTGGGGTCGCAACGCTCTGGGGCATCGTCGCCGGGCTCTTCGGGGAGCGGTCCCGCGGCAAGCGGGCGCTGCTGACCTTCCGCACGCGGCTGGCCGAGCTCGACGCGGAGCTGACCGCCGTGCGCGCGCACCAGGCGGAGCGGCTGCACCAGACGATGCCACCCGTCGAGCGGTGCGCCGGGTGGCCCGCGCGCGGCGCCCGCGCGCTGTGGCAACGGCGGCCCGGGGATCCCGACTTCCTCGCGCTGCGCCTGGGCACCGGCACCCGTCCGGCCCTGCTGGCCGTCGACTCCTTCGCGCTCCGCTCGACCAGCCCGCTCGCCGCCGAGGTCACCGCGCTGCTCGACCGGCACAGGGAGCTGATCGGCGCACCCGTCTCGACCCCGCCCGGGCTGAGCGGCGTCCTCGGCGTCACCGGCGAGGCCGCGCCGGCGACCGCCGCCGCGCGCTCCCTCGTCGTCCAGGCGACTGCCCTGCACTCCCCCGCCGTGCTGCCGCTCGCCGTCCTCGCCACCGACGACACCGAATCCTGGACGCGGTGGCTCCCGCACGTCGAGGGTCCCGACGGGCCGCGGGCGGCTTACACGGCAGCCGACGTCGACGACCTGGCCACCCGCCTGCTGCCGCTGCTCACCCCGGACAAGTACGGCTCTCTCGCGGCGAGCCCCCGGATGCTGCTCCTCGTCGACGCCGGAGCCGCGGCGCGCCCACCGGTGCGGGCCCTCCTGGACGCCGCGACCGCCGGCACAGCCCTGGCCGTGGTCCTCGGGCCGCGCGAGCGACTGCCCTCGACGACGGCGATCCTGGTCGACTGCCGCGGCGACCGCGCCCGGCTGCTCGGCGCCGCAGGGAGCTCCGAGCCGTTCACGCTGGAGGGGCTCGACGTGCACCGCGCGGCCGCCTTCGCCCAGCAGCTGGCGCCCTGGACCGACGCCGAGCAGAGCGGCCCCGACGCGAAGCGCACCGTCGCCCCCGGCACCGGGCTGCTCGCCCTGCTCGGCATCGGTGACCCCTCCCGCGTGGACCCCGACGAGCACTGGACGGTCGAACCGCCCGTGCCGTTCGGGGCTCCGGTCGGCGTCACCGACGCGGGAGACGTGCTGGAGCTGTCCCTGATGGACGGCCCCCATGGGCTGATCGCCGGGACCACCGGATCGGGCAAGAGCGAGTTCCTGCAGAGCTTCCTGGCCGGACTGGCCGCCACGCACTCGCCGGAGCGGATCACCTTCTTCCTCGTCGACTTCAAGGGCGGCGCCACCTTCACCGAGCTGGCCCGCCTGCCGCATGTCGTCGGGATGGTCACCAACCTCGCCGGCGCGCTGGCCGAGCGTGCGGTCACGTCACTGAAGGCCGAGCTGACCCGGCGGCAGACGGTGCTGGCCGCGGCCCGGGTCAAGGAGTTCCCCGACTACCGGGCCGACCCGGCCGCCGGGCGGCCCCCGCTGCCGCGCCTGCTGCTGGTCATCGACGAGTTCGCCATGCTCGCGGCGGAACTCCCTGACGTGATGGACCGCTTCGTCGACATCGCCACGGTCGGCCGGTCGCTCGGCGTGCACATGCTGCTGGCCACCCAGTCCCCGTCGGGCGTGGTGTCGGGCAAGGTCGAGGCCAACACCAACCTCCGGATCTGCCTGCGCGTGGCGCTGGCCCAGGAGTCGATCGACGTCCTCGGCCGCAAGGACGCCGCCGACATCCCGCGGGGCAAGCCGGGCCGCGGGTTCCTCCGGTTCGGCGGGGAGACCGAGCTGACCGGTTTCCAGACCGCCCGGATCGCCGGCCCGTGGCGTCGCACCGCCTCCGGAGCAGCCCCGGTGCAGGTCGCCCCCTTCGCCGACGCACGGCCGTCGGTGGCCCGGACCGGCCGCGACCCGGTCGCGGCCGAGAGCGGGCGGACCGAGCTCGACGTCCTGACCGACACACTGGCCGAGCAGGCCATCGCCCGGGGGATGTCCGCCCCGCGGGCCCTCTGGCTACCGCCGCTGCCGGAGGTGCTGACGCCCGCCGCCCTGGAGCCGCTCCCGGCGCGGGACGCCGGAAGGAGTCGCGGGGCGGACCTGCGGATCCGGCTGGGCCTGTCCGACGAGCCGGAGCAGGTGGCCCAGCCGCTGCTGACCGTCGACCTCGGCGCCGACGGCCACCTGCTCGTCGTCGGCGCCTATGGCACCGGGAAGACCAGCACGCTGCGGCACGTGGCGGTCGAGCTCGCCGGCCGGATCGGACCGGACCGGCTGCACCTCTACGGGATCGACGCGGGCGACGACTCCCTCTCCCCACTGCTCGCCCTTCCGCAGACGGCCGACGTCGTGGGCGCCCAGGACCTGGAGCGGCTGCTGCCGCTGTTCTCCCGGTTGGAGAAGGTGGTCGCCGAGCGCCGCGCCGATGCCGGGGCAGGGGTGGAGCGGCCGTCGATCGTCCTGTTCCTGGACGACGTCGCCGCATTCCGGGAGACCTCCGACGCCTTCCAGTACGGCGTCCTGCTCGACCGTCTGGTCTCGCTGCTGCGGTCCGGGCCGTCGGTCGACGTGCACGTCGTGCTCTCCGCCGCCCAGCGCACGGACCTGCCCTCGTCGATCTTCAACCTGTTCGCCCGCAAGGTGCTGCTGCGCCAGACCGATCCCCTGGACTACGACCTGATCGGCGTGCCCCCCTCGGCGCGCCCGGCGGCGGCCGCACCCGGCCGCTCGATGGTGTCCGGTCCCCCACCCCGTGAGGTCCAGGTCGCCTTCACCGACCGCGCGGCGGTGGAGGCACTGGCCGGGGTTGCCGACGCCGACCAGCGTCCCGCCCGCATCCCGCGGCTGCCGCGTGAACTCCCGTTGGCCGACCTGCTCCCGCAGGCGAACCCCGACGGTTTCGTCCTGGGCCGCGGCGGCCCGGAGGCACTGCCCGTCGTCCACGACACGGAGCGGGACGGTCCGAACCTGATGGTCGCGGGCGGGGAACGGTCCGGACGCTCGACCACGCTGCTCACCGCCGCGGCAGCGCTGCGTGCCACCCGGCCCGACCTGCCGGTCACCGTGCTCGCCCCACGCCGCTCACCGGTGCGCGCACTCGGGGACGAGGACGGCGTGACCCTGGCGACCACGCCCGAGCAGGCCCAGCTGGCCCTCAACGACCTGACCATGCGCCCCCCGGGCGCCGCCCTCCTGCTCGTCGACGACCTCGAGGCCCTCGGGGACGCCGTGCTCTTGGCCCTCGAGCCGGTTCTACGCGGCGCGCGAGAGTCCGGTCTGATCGCCGTGGTCGCCGGGCGCTCGGCCGACCTGGCCCGCTCGTTCGACCCCGCGACGCGCTACCTGCGCTCGCTGCGCTCGACGCTGCTCCTCATGCCCCGCCCCGAGGACGGCGAGCTGATCGGAACCCACATCCCGCCGGCGACCGGCGCCATCGTGCCGGGGCGAGGACTGCTGTACTCGGGGACGGGCGAACCGGTCCGGCTGCAGGTCGCCCGGCCGGACTAGCCCGCGGCCAGCGCCGCGTTGAAGGGCCCAAGGTCCAGGCGCAGGAGACCAGCGAAGAACGCCGTCAGGTCCAGTGACTCGACCGGGACGGCCAGGATGCCCTCGTTCCGGTCATCGCCTTCCTGGAACAGCACCATCCAGCGGCCGTGCGGTCCGCCATCGGCCAGCGTCAGCTCCGCCTCGCTGAACTCACCGTCCCCCGCGGTGCCGTCGTCGTCGCGGCGCATGGCGTAGAGCCGGGTGATGGCGCGTGGCTGGTCGAGGGCGGCGTCCAGGCGGGCACGGACCAACCTGCCTCCCGCCGCATGACCATTCCCTAACGGCGCTGCAGAGGGGCCGGCGCCGAGCCACTCGGCCAGGGCCGCGGCCTGCCCCTCCACGGACCGGAGCACGAACTCGTGGTGCCCCAGCGGAGCAACGGATTCCTCCATCAGCAGGACCTCCACTCCGCGCTCCGTCGCGACCGGGAAGCCGTACACGACCACCCGGCTCGGGTCGTCCTCCTCGACGTGCTCGACGATGAGCACCGAGTTCGGCCCGCCCCGCACGGCGAGCACCGTGCTCAAGGCGCCGGTGGCGAACAGCTGGCCGGGTTCCTCGCCGACGGCGACCAGACCGCGGGCCAGCAGTGACCGCAGGGCGGAAGCAAGCAGCTGGTCGCGGGCATCCCCTTCCGGCAGCAGGTCGAGGAGCGGCAACGGCACCAGGGGCGACTCCCCCGGTGGGTCGACGACGGCGAGTTCCTCCTCGGTGAACGCGCCGAGGACCACCTCGGCGTCGTCGAGGAGGCTCATCAGGGACTGCAGCTGATCCGCGTCGATCGCAGCGAGGACCGTGGCCTCCATGGCGGAGTCTCCTTCGTCGTCGGGGGGCGGCCGCTCGGCGGCGGCCCGTGCGGCTGCGCGGGCGAACTCGGCCATGCGGGCGTGCTGGTCCCACGCCAGGGTGGCGAGCGGGCTGCGCTCGTCGAACGGGCGCGAGAGGTCATAGGGCCAGAACGGGTTGGCGCTCATCAGTGGAACCAGCCGGAGATCTTCTTCTTGGCGCCGCTGACCTTGTCCGACGCGTAGTCCTTGACGTCGCCGGCCTTGTCGCCGGCCCAGTCGACGACCTGGCCGCCGTACCTCTCGGCGGCACGCCATGCCCGCGGCCCGTACTGGTAGGCCACCAGCCCGACCGCGGCACCGGCGACGATCGCGATGCCCACGGGGTTCGCGACGAGCCCGAAGGCGACGGCGGCACCGGCGACCGAGACGACCACGCCCCCGACCGCCGCACTGTCCTCCACCCAGTCCGGCCCGAGCAGATCCTTGCTGTCCTTCCCCCCGTCGTGGAAGGCGTCCCACGCCCCCTTGGTGCTCATGGCGACGTCCAGCGGGGCGAGCACCTTGCCTGCGACCTTCGCCGCGGGTGCGAACGGGCGCAGCTTGGCAGCGATCCCGGCGCCGGCGCTGCCGGAGAACCTGCTCACCGCGCCGAGCGGCCTGCCGATCACCGGCAGGCCGCGGATCCGCGCACCGAGGCGAGCGGCGAGGTCCCCCAGCGGGCCGGTGGTGCCGAGGGATCCCCCGCCGGGACCCTTGCGGAGGCCGCGGATCGCATCCCGGGTCTGGGCGTCGGTCAGCGCGCGCGCCACGTCCCCCGGAGTCCGGTACCGGCCGGCCTTCCGCCCGTCGATGATCGCCTGCGCGCCCTTCTCGCTGATCCCGTTGACGGCGGCAAGGTCGCGCAGGCTGCCGTTGTTGAGCAGCCGGACGACCTTGGCCCCGCCGGCAAGTCCGCGGAGGGTGAGCGCGGGGAGCAGGTTGATCGCCTTCCCGGCCGTCGCGAGGGCACCCGCGACGCCGTACGCGCTCAACAGCTTCTCGAGCATCCCGGTCAGCGGAGCCAGGGACGGGAGACCGACCGCGGCACGGCCGGCTCCCGGCCGGACGGTGGGCCCGTCGCCGGAGCGAAGCAGTCCGTTCTCGCAGTCGAGCACCCGCTGCGCGTGCCGGGCCACGGCGGTCGACATCTGGCCGGACATCAGCGCAGCGGCGTCCAGCGCCTGCGTGGCCGAGGTGTAGGAGGCCATCAGCGCGGCCTGGTTGGGGATGTCCGGTCGACCGATGAGGAAGCCGAGCGCCCGGCGCAACTCGTAGGCCTGCGCGTCGAGCTGACCGGAGAGTCCGTTCAGTTCCTGGGCGTTCCCCGCGAGGGTGCGCACATCGACGACGATCCGTCCCGCCATGCCGTCGTCCTTCCTCGGTCCCCGGTCGGGCTCGTTCAGTAGCCGGGCTCGTTCAGTAGGAGGGGTAGCCGGTCCCAGCACCGGGCCACGGCGGCCCGTAGACCTGTGCGCCCTGGGCGGCCTGCGCGCTCTGCGCGGCGGCAGCTGCGCGGGCGGCCTGGGCCTCCGCTTCGATCGTGCGAGCCGCCCCCGCCGCCGCGTTGCCGAGCCCGGCCTCCAGCGCGGTGACGGCAGCAACCGCCCGGCTGACCAGGGTGGCCAACTCGACGACCTGCGCCTGGTGCCGCGACGCGGCCACGCCCTGCCAGCCGGGCACACCGGCCGACGCCGCCGTCGTGGCCGCGTTCGTCACCGCCTGCCGGACACCGTCCACGGCACGGGCGGCGTCCATCAGCAGTCCGGGCAGTCCTGGGTCGAGGGTCATGAGCGTCCTCCCGGTCGCCGTCCCTGGTGAGCCACGGACGGCGACCGTCGCGGGATCGGAATGGGGATGCCTGCCGTCAGGTGGTGCCGCGGAAGGAGGCGTCGGCCTGCTCGTACTGGGTGGCCATCTGCTGCGCCGAGGCGCCGAGTCCCTGGAGGGCCTGCATGAGGTTGCGCAGGTTCGGCCAGTGGGTAGTGGCCCACTCCTGCTTGAACTGCTTGGCGGCAGGCGAGTCCCAGTCGACCCCGGTGACGTTGGAGTTGACGGTGGACCCGACGCTGCCGACGGCGTCGGCCTGCTGGTTGCAGGTGGCGGCCAGGGACCGCAGCTGCTCGGGAGTGACGGTCAGGAATGCCATGCGAGTGCTCCTTCTCGATGGACGACGGGGCCGGGCGGCCCCGACGCACGGGGTGGGACGGTCATGCGATGGCGGCCCTGGCACTCAGGAACCAGGCGTAGAGGGCGTCGATACGCCCGGTGTCGCTCGACCCGTAGGCGTAGACGCCGCGTCCGGTCCGGGTCCACACGACGTAGGCCGTGCCGTCGTCGGCGATCTGGCAGCCGAAGTAGCCGGCGTCGGTTCCTTCGGGCTGGCTGTAGGTGGTGGCCATGGGTGCGTCCGCCACGCAGTCGCCACCGGTGACCTCGGGGAACACCACGTCGAATGTCATCTCCGACTCGGTGTCGGAGGAGTACCGGACGAACACCACCGAGTCGGGCGGCTCGGGTGAACCACCGCTCGGCGTGCAGAAGATGGCCGCCACCGGCCGGTGCATGAGCAGCGGGCTGTCCACCGGACCGGACCACCGCCGGCAGACCGAGTCGGCCCCGTACTCGTCGGGCAGCAGGGTCAGCAGGCCCAGTTCCTGCGCGTCGGGGTAGACGCCGGTGCCGACGGTGATGTCACCGGGATCGCTCGACCCGGAGCTCGAGACGGCCCCGGAGCTCGAGACGGCCCCGGAGCTCGTGCCCGCCCCGGAGCTGGTGCCGGCCCCGGCCGTGGTGTCGTCCGCGCCGAACCGCTGGCTGAGCACGACCGCGACGACCACCACCAGGAGGAGGACGACGGCGCCGGCGATCCCGGCAATGACGGGCACGCGCAGCCACCACGGCGTCCCGGAGCCGTTCCCCCGGCCGCCGGCCGGACCAGCCGGCCCGCCGCCACCGATGCCGCCGCCGGCGGCGGTCCAGCTGCCGGGAACCCCGGTGGGGTCCGAGCGGGGAGGCTCCCAGCCGCCGCCGGGGCCGGTCACGACCCGGCCGGCGCCGCCCTCAGGGTGCCCGCGCCCGGGGCCCCCCGCCTCGACGACGAGCGGGGCGGGGCGCGGTGAGCGGCCGACCGCCCAGGACAGCGTGCGCACGGCCCAGTCGGCGTTGGCCGGGGACAGCCCGCGGCGCGCGACCAGATCGGCGGCCAGCCGTTCGATCTCCCCGCCGAGCAGGCCTCCGGAGGACCGGGCCAGACGCTGGCCCACGCCCTCCTCGACGGCGGTGACGAGGAGCGACACCTCCAGGCGCGCCTCCGGTGCGGCGTCGCGGAGCATCGCGCGGACCCGCCGGGCGTCGTCCAGCCCTTCCGGACCGGCCGACCGCACGAGATCGCTGAGAGCCGACCCCGGATCCTGCTGCACCGCTCGCCCCCCTCGGGCCGATGGGAGCGGAACGTTAGACCGTCACATCAGGATCCGACAATGCCTTGGCTCCTGCGGGGCTTCCGCAGGTCAACGCGGGGTGCCCGGGTTTCAGGGCCGGGCGCGGACGAGGAGCGCGAGGCTCGCGTCGTCGCCGCCCACGGTCGCCGCGTCCGTCACCCAGCCCGCGATGCGCGCCCGGACGGACGCCGTCCCGTCGGAGTGCAGCTGCTCGCGGACGTCCCTGCCCAGCCGGTCCGGCCAGCCCGGATCGGCGAAGGCGTTCCCGTACCCATCGGTGGCCAGGAGCACCAGATCCACGGGCGTGACCGTGAGATCGAGCAGCCGTGCACGGCTGACGGCGGCCGCGTCCGGCTGCATCAGCGTGGAGGTGGTCCCGGCCACCGAAGCCGGATCGGCCGGCAGCGGTGAGGCCACCTGCCCGTCCGTGCCGACGACGAGCAGGTCCCCGTCTCCCAACTGCGCCAGGAGGAGCCGGTCCCCGGTGCCCACGGCGACCAGCAGGGTGGCGGCGTAGGCGAGCACAGGATCGGCGTCCTCCCAGGCCGCGGACGTGCCGTCGAGCTCGTCGGCCTGCAGGGGGCACCCGGCCAGATCGGCCAGCACGGTCGCCGTCCAGCGCGCCACGATCTCGGCCATCAGCCCCGATCCGCCGTCCTCGGTCGGCGCCCCCCGGTCCAGCAGCTCACCGCCGGCCGCGCAGGCCGCCGCCACCGCCATCCGGGCGCCCCGGTCGGACCGGAAGCAGTCCCGGCTGCCCACACCGTCGGACACCGCCACGACCACCCCCGCATCGCGGGGGCCGGGGCACCACCCGGCGGCGTCCTGCAGGGGGGCACCGCTGCGGGCGTGCAGGCTGCCCCGGGCGGAGGCGGCCAGCACCTCCCAGCCGCTCACGTCACGCCCGCCCGGTCACCAGGTCACCGGGAGCCGGCCGCCCGCGCTGATCCGGGGCTGCTCCGGCGGCCGCCACTGCTCGCGCTGGCCGGCCGGGTCGACCGCCGGCGTGGACGCAGCGCGGGAGGCGACCGTCGAGGCCCAGCGGATGAGCTGGACGAGCTGCTCGGGATGGGCGGCGGTGACCGGCCGGATGTCGGGGCGGCCGATGAATCGCTGCAGCACGTCGGTGTCGGCGTCCCGGCCGATGCCGATGGCCAGGCGGACCGCTTTCGCCCCCCACGGTTCGGCCATCAGCGCCGCGATGCCCGCTTCGAAGTCGTCGGTCGGCTCACCGTCGGACACGAGCACGAGCGCGGGCGGCAGCGACCGCGGCTCCATCGGGGGCGAGCGCAGCACGGAGGCGACCTCGGTGAGCGCGGCGCCCAGGTCGGTGTAGCCGTAGGCGAGGAGGTCCGGCCAGATCAGCCGCTCGACCGGGGTGGGATCGGGGACGTGCCACCGCGTGCCGGAGGAGAACGCCAGGGCACGCACGAGGATCTGCGCGTGCGGGTTGCGGGCCGCCAGGTCCCGCAGGTGCGGGATCGCCTCCCGGATCGCGTTGTTGAGCGCCTGGATCTTGCCGTCGGCCTGCATGGAACCGGAGCAGTCGGCGATCCAGATGAAGTGCAGGGGGCGGCCGGCGAGACCACCGCCGGGTCGCTTGTCCACACCGGCTCCTTCGCCTCGACCGAGCGACCGGAGCACCTACGGGATGCACCGGATCGGATGCGCAGCATGGTGGGTCGCCCCGGGTCGTGCAAGGGTGCCTACTCCGGCCGGCCGTCCGGCGGAGCCACGAGGAGCCCGGAGGAGCACAGCCGTGTTCGCACCAGGCCAGGTCGTGCAGCTGGCGGCCTCCCGTACCGCGGGCCGGGTGGGCGAGCTGCTGGGCGAGGGCGGGCAGGGCTCGGTGCACGTGGTGACCGTCGACGGCTCCCCCGAGCAGTACGCGCTCAAGTGGTACTTCCCCGGGTTCGCCACCGAGGCCCAGTGGAACGCCCTCCGTGCCCTGATCACCCGGGGATCGCCGAGCCCGGCCTTCCTCTGGCCGCTGGACCTGGTGACCGCGCCCGGCACCCCGGGGTTCGGCTACCTGATGCCGCTGCGGCCCGACGGGTTCACCGGCATGGTCGACCTGGTCCGTGGCCGCGTGGACACCGGTTTCCGCCAGCTCGCCATCACCGGGCGCGACCTCGCGCACTCGTTCCTGCTGCTGCACTCCGAGGGGCTCTGCTACCGCGACATCAGCTTCGGCAACGTGTTCCTGCGGCCGGAGACAGGCGCGGTGCTCATCTGCGACGTCGACAACGTCGGCGTCGACGGCGCTACGTCCTCGACCGTGCGCGGCACGCCGTACTTCATGGCCCCGGAGATCGTCCGGGGCGAGGCCGTGCCGTCGACGCTCACGGACCTGTTCTCCCTGGCGGTGCTGCTCTACTACGCCTTCCTGCTCGGCCATCCCCTCGAGGGCGCCAGCGCCCTCGCGCACGAGGTCTGGGACGTCGACGCGATGACCGACGCGTTCGGCGTGCGGCCGACCTTTGTCTTCGACCCCGCCGACGACGGCAACCGGCCCGTGTCCGGTGCGTCGGTCGAGCAGGACAACATGCTCGCCTGCTGGCCGGTCTGCCCGTCCTTCCTCCGGTCCCTGTTCGTCCGCGCCTTCACCGCCGGGCTCGCCGCCGACGGCGACCGGGTGCGGGAGAGCGAGTGGCGCAAGGCGATGGTGCGGCTGCACGACTCGGTGGTGTTCTGCGCCTCCTGCGGGCGCGAGAACCTCGCCGACATCGACGACGACGGGCAGCCGGTGGGCCCGGTCGTCGCGTCCGGCGGACAGCGGTGCTGGTCGTGCGGCACACCGCTGACCCTCCCGCCGCGACTCGTCCTCGGCTCGCACCCGGTGGTCCTCGCCCACGACACCGTGCTGCACGGCTACCACCTGGCCGGCCGCTACGACTTCTCCTCGCCGGCGGCGGAGATCACCCGGCATCCGGCCGACCCGGACCTCTGGGGACTGCGCAATCTCACGGCCGCCCCGTGGCTGGCCCGCGAGCCCAGCGGCCGCGAGTCGCACATCGCCCCTGGCCGAGCGGTCGCGCTCACCGAAGGCCTCACCCTCGGATTCGGTTCCGGAGTCACGGGTGTCGTCCGTACCTGAGCCCGGCGCTCGGGCACTCCAGCAGCCGCGGCGATACTCCGAACGGACGGAGCCGGGTCTGCCACCCTGGCCCCATGGCCCAGGACGCGGGCGGGCACACGGTGCTCGCCTCGACCGACGGGGCGGCGTTCGCGTCGCTGCGGCACGCGGCCACGCCCCGGGTCGAGCGCTACGAGGTGGGGCGGGAGCTCCGGCAGCAGGTCCCGCGGCCGACGCTGGCCACCTGGAACGAGGACGGCCGGGGCGCCGACCCCGTCCAGCAGGTGATCGCCGGCAACGAGGGGCGGGTGGACCGCCTGATCCCGGTGCGGATCGGGCGGATGGTCGCGAGCCCGTTCGCCTTCCTCCGCGGAGCCGCCGCGATCATGGCCGCAGACTTCTCCCGGCTGCCCGCCACCGGCATCACACCGGTGATCTGCGGTGACGCGCACCTGGGGAACTTCGGCTTCTACGCCTCTCCGGAGCGCGATCTGGTCTTCGACCTCAACGACTTCGACGAGGCCCATCCCGGTGCCTGGGAGTGGGACCTGCGCCGGTTGATCACGAGCGTCCATGTCGCGGGTCGGCAGAACGGGGCGTCCGAGGCCGAGTGCGGGGCAGCGGTACGTCGCTGCGCGCGCTCCTACCGGGAGCACCTGTCACACCTCGCCGCGCAGCCGCTCCTCGCCCGTGCCTACGACCGGCTGAACCTCGACCGGCTGCATCGCACCGCCGTCGGCGCCGCCGGCCGGCGGGAGATCGTGAACGCCGCCACGCGTGCCCGCAGACGCACCAGCGACCGCGCTCTCCCCCGGTTCACCGAACAACACGACGGCGGGCTGCGCCTCGTGGAGCAACCGCCGCTCATCACCCGGCCCGACCCGGCGCAGTACGAACGCATCGCGGTCGCCCTCGACGACTATCTGCGGACCCTGCGGACGCAGTGGGCGGTCATCGTCGGCGGCTACCGGCTGGTCGACGTCGCGCACAAGGTCGTCGGGGTCGGCTCGGTCGGGCTCCGCGCCTACATCGCGCTCTGCGAGGGCTCCGGTCCGGACGACGTGCTCTTCCTGCAGCTCAAGGAGGCGCGGCGGTCCGTCGTCGCGCAGTACGTGCACGGTGACTCGGCGTGGCACGACCACCAGGGGCAGCGCGTCGTGCAGTACCAGCAGGCCCTGCAGACGGTCAGCGACCCGCTGCTCGGCTGGACCACGGTCGGCGAGCGCCAGTACTACGTGCGCCAGTTCCGCGACATGAAGGGGGCCGTCGTCGTCGACGGCATCGACGCCGCGGCGCTGGCCGACTACGCCGGCGTCTGCGGGTTGCTGCTCGCGAAGGGGCATGCCCGCACCAGCGGCGCGTCGATGATCACCGGCT
The DNA here is from genome assembly GCA_025963345.1 of Blastococcus sp. Taxonomy (GTDB): domain Bacteria; phylum Actinomycetota; class Actinomycetes; order Mycobacteriales; family Geodermatophilaceae; genus Blastococcus_B. The sequence continues at coordinate 19,380 of JAOPUS010000312.1, forward strand.
ACCTCGGTCGGAGCGACAAGGCCGACCGCGCGCTCTGCCTGTTCGCGCGGCGTTACGCCGACCAGACCGAACGCGACCACGCCGCGCTCGTGGCCGCCGTCGACCGCGGACTGCTCCCCTGCGAGAGCGGCGTCTGACGCGTCAGGCCGCGAGCCGACGAAGGAAGTCGAGCACCCCTTCCGGGCCCTCCAGCACCAGGTCCGCGGCGGCGAGGAGCTCGGGGGGGGCTTCCTGCGACCGCACGGCCACCCGCAGCCCGTCATGTCCTTCGGCCGCGAGCTCGGCGA
>JAOPUS010000318.1 GCA_025963345.1 Blastococcus sp.
GCCTTGAACTCGTCGAGCTGCCCGGCGTTCTCCCGGGTGACGACGACGGAGACCTTGAAGTCCTTCATCCCGGCCTCTGCCAGGTTCTCCAGCGCCCGCGTGGCGGTGGCGAAGGAGCCGACGCCGCGGACGGCGTCGTTGACCTCGGCGGTGGCGCCGTCCAGGGAGATCTGGACGTCGACGTAGTCGGTGCGGGCCAGCTGGGCCGCACGTGTCTTGTCCAGCTTCACGCCGTTGGTGGAGAACTTGACCCCGACGTCGTGGCCGATCGCGTAGTCGAGCAGGTGCCAGAAGTCCGGTCGCACCGTGGGCTCGCCGCCGCCGACGTTGACGTAGAAGACCTGCATCCGCTGCAGCTCGTCGATGACGCGCTCGGCCTCGACGGTGGAGAGCTCCCGCGGATCGCGCCGTCCCGACGAGGACAGGCAGTGCACGCACGCCAGATTGCAGGCGTAGGTGAGCTCCCAGGTCAGGCAGATCGGGGCGTCGAGGCCGTACTCGAACTGGTCGATCAGCCGCCCGCCCGTCGGGCGTTCGGGGCGAGCCGGAAGGACGGCGGTCATGGGGTGGGCTCCTGGGGCTCGATCATCTGCGAGCGGGCGAGGTCGGCGAGCGCCTTCACGTAGGAGGGCCGCTGCGCCGCGGGTACACCGCTGGCGTCGATCGCGGCCAGGGCGCTGGGGTGCCCGGCAAGATTCTCGACGACAGCGACGAGCAGCTTCGACTTCAGGAAGGAGAGCTTCCGGTTGCCGAAGTGGTAGACCAGCGCGCCGAAGGGCTCCGGCCGCAGGGCCACCGAACGCGCCTTCTGCCAGGGCGTCGCCGGGTCGAAGACGACGGCCTCCGTCGTCGGCACGGTGCCGGTGTCGCTCAGTAGACGCCGCACATGCCGTCGATCGAGACCTCCTCGACCAGCGACTCCTCGACCAGGGCGTCCTCCGCGGGCGCGGCTGCCTCGGCGACAGGGGCGTCGGACTGGGGCGTCTCGGGCATGCGGACCTCCGGGAAAGGACTGGCGAGGGACGAGCTGCCGGGGACGTTAGTGACACCCGGTGCCAGGGGCAACAGCGGGTCGGCGGACGGATTCGTCGCACCGTTTCCCACCGGAACGGGCGACAATGCGACCGTGACCGACGCGCCGGGCGACCCCTGGGGGGACACCCGTGCGCGGGTGGAGCAGGCGGCGCTGGACCTGTTCACGCTCAAGGGGTTCGAGCACGTCATCATCGACGACGTCGCGGCCGCGGCCGGGATCAGCCGCCGGACGTTCTTCCGCCACTTCGCCACCAAGGCCGACGCGGTCTGGGGCGACTTCGCCGCGCACGTGGCCCGGCTGGAGCGTCTGCTGGTCGCGACCGACCCGGACGAGCCGGTTCTGGCCTCGGTCTGCGCCGCCTACGTCGAGGTCAACGACTACGCCGACGCCGAGCTGCCGCTACTGCGGGAGCGGATGCAGCTGATCCTCACCGAGCCGGCGCTGCTGGCCCACTCCCAGCTGCGCTACGCCGACGTCGACCGGGTGGTTGCCGAGCACGTGGCCCGCCGGACCGGGACGACCGCGACGGCGCTCGTCCCGCGGCTGGTCGCGGCGAGCACCCGCGCCGCGGCGACGACGGCCTTCCAGATGTGGCTGGCCGACGAGGGCTCCTCCCTCACCGTGCAGCTGCACCAGACCCTCGACGAGATGGCCCACGGCTTTCCCACGCTGAGTCGCTGACCGCTCCGGGAGAGGGCGGCGTCCACCGAGGGGTGTGGTGCACGTCTCGCCGCCGCTAACATGGCACTCAGTGCCACGGGCCGTCGAGGCCGGGCAGTGATCCGGCCGGTCCGGGGTGACGAGGAGTTCGACGATGGCGAACGCGTGGTTCGAGACGGTGGCCGAGGCGCAGCGCCGGGCGAAGAAGCGGCTGCCCAAGGGCGTGTACGGCGCGCTGGTGGCCGGTTCCGAACGCGGACTGACCGCGGCCGACAACCTCGCGGCTTTCGCCGAACTGGGCTTCGCGCCGCACACGGCCGGCCTGAGCAACGACCGCGCCATGGGCGTGACGGTCATGGGCCAGTCGATGTCCCTGCCCGTCATGATCAGCCCGACCGGTGTCCAGGCGGTGCACCCCGACGGTGAGGTCGCCGTCGCCCGTGCCGCCGCTGCCCGGGGCGTGGCGATGGGCCTGTCCTCCTTCGCCAGCAAGCCGATCGAGGAGGTCGTCGCGGCCAACCCGCAGACGTTCTTCCAGATGTACTGGGTCGGCACCCGCGAGGAGATGCTCAACCGCATGGAGCGCGCCCGCCGGGCCGGCGCCGTCGGGATGATCGCGACCCTGGACTGGTCGTTCTCCTACGGGCGGGACTGGGGGAGCCCGTTCATCCCGGAGAAGATCAACTTCGAGGCGGCCCGGCGGTACGCACCGCAGGTGCTGGCTCGTCCCCGGTGGCTGCTGGACTTCGCCAGGACCGGCAAGATCCCCGACCTCACCGTCCCCAACATGGTGGCCACGCCCGGCGAGCCGGCGCCGACCTTCTTCGGTGCGTACGGCATGTGGATGCAGTCGCCCATGCCGACCTGGGAGGACGTCGCCTGGCTGCGCGAGCAGTGGGACGGGCCGTTCATGCTCAAGGGCGTCATGCGCGTCGACGACGCCAAGCGCGCCGTCGACGCCGGCGTCACCGCCATCTCGGTCTCCAACCACGGCGGCAACAACCTCGACGGGACGCCGGCCTCGATCCGCGCGCTGCCCGCCGTCGCCGACGCCGTCGGCGACCAGATCGAGGTGCTCCTGGACGGCGGCATCCGGCGCGGCGGCGACGTCGCGAAGGCCCTCGCCCTGGGCGCCAAGGCGGTCATGATCGGCCGCGCCTACCTCTGGGGCCTCGCGGCCAACGGCCAGGCCGGCGTGGAGAACGTGCTCGACCTGATGCGCGACGGACTCGGCTCGGCGATGGTCGGCCTGGGCCGCTCGTCGGTGGCCGACCTCAGCCGTGAGGACATCGTGATCCCGCCCGGCTTCGAGCGGCACCTCGGCGACGACACGGTGCCGGACGCCCCGATGGAGAGCATCACGCGCCGCGGCCGCACCAGCGCCTGAGCCGTCCGCGCCCGGCGGGGGGAGTGCCGGGCGCGGACGGAGCTGGGAGTCGGGCTCAGTCGTCGGAGCCGTGGCCGCCGCTGCCGTGGTCGTCACCCACATCGTGTCCCGGGCCGTCGTCGGTGCCGTGCCGCTGCTCGGCGGACCCGGTCGGCACGGAGGACGGCGTCGCGGCGTCGTCGGCGCCGTGTCCCCCGCGACCGCGGTCGTCGTTCGCGTCGTGAGCCACCGGGTCGTCCACCCCGTGCCCGCCCCGGTCGTCGGCCGCGGACCCGGTCGGCGCGGAGGACGACGGGGACGTGGGCGAGGCGGTCGAGGAGGAGGTCGACGAGGACGTGGACATGGACGATTCGGTGGCGGGGGAGAACGTGGAGACCACGGACGAGTCCTCCGTGGACCGGCCGTCGGGTGCGGCGGCGTAGGCGAGCCCGGCCAGGGAGGCGCTCATGGCAAGGGCGGCGGCGGTGATGGTTGTCTTCCTCATGGCGGTGACGATCCGTCCGCCCAGGTCAAGGCCACGCTAAGCCGCCCCCAAGGCTCCTCCCAGGTCGCTGGTCCCGGAGCAGCTCGATCCGCCGGCGCAGCCGGGGCCGCATGGCCAGGGGGAAGGTGGGCATGGCGACCCGGAAAGCCGTGGCCGGCCACCACCACGGGGACCCGGAGACCACTCCGGCGCACCGTCTCGGGGATGTCCACCACAGCCTTGCGGGGCCGCCGGTTCTCCCGGTGCAGGTACGGACCCATCACCATGCCGACGAGGCCCGTCGCCGCAACGAACGAACGAACTAACGACGGCTCCATCCTCGGACGTACCCACGGATCTGCCGGACCACGTCTCGACCGTCTACGGCTGGCTGTGCCGGATCGCGCCACACCCCGCCGAGGTCGAGGACCTGCTCGTCGAGGTCGTCCGCCTATCCCGGGACACCGCGCCGGCCTGCGCGAGGGCCGCGTCCGACACCACCCGCCTGCAGTTCCTGATCATCCAGTCGGTGCCCCTGCGCCGGGGAATGCCCGCTCGGACGATCCGGTCCGGCCGAATCCGTACTGCGGACGCCGAGGCGTCCCTCAGCCACCTCGTGAGCACGCCGTCGACGTCCTGCACTCCCAGCAGCGGTCGATCGGGGCCGGCCGCGCGCAGCGTCAGTTCGCGGGGACGCACGAGAGCGAGTTCCGCACCGGCGGCGCCGTCGAGCACCCGGTCCAGCGCGTCGTCGAACCGGCACCGTCGCCCGTCGACGACCACGTCGGGCTGAGGCACCAGTGTGCCGGCCAGGCGGCGGCCGGCCCGGCCACGGCGCTCCACCTGGGGCCCGCGCGCGAGCGGCGGCGTCCGGCTGTCGGTCGCCAGCCGCGCGACCGCCGGGATGCGGCGGACGACGGCCAGCACGCCGCGGCGCAGGACGTCGCCGGCCCGGCCGCCACGGGTCATCAGCCGGCCGAGCAGCAGCGCCACGCCGATCAGTGCCCGGGCGTGCGGCTCCCGCTCCGCCTGGTAGCTGTCGAGCAGATCGTCCCCGGCCTCCCCCGCCAGGACGGCGGCCAGCTTCCAGACGAGCTGGTGCACGTCGCGCAGCCCGAGTCCCATCCCCTGCCCCACGAACGGTGGGCTCAGGTGCGCGGCGTCGCCGGCCAGGAGCACGCGGCCGGCCCGCCAGTGGTCGGCCACCTGGGCCCGGAACGTGTACTCGACCGCCCGGACGATCTCGACCGCGGCCGGGTCGACGGGCGCGAGCAGGGCCGCCAGCCGGTCAGGGGTCGTGACGTCCGCGACGGTCTCCCCCAGGGCCATCCGGCACTCCCAGCGGTACCGGTCGCCGGTGACCGGCATGAACGTCGCCGGCCGTCGCGAGTCGCAGATCTGGTGCGCGCCCGGCCAGACCGGGAGCGGGGTGGGCGACCGGACGTCGAGCACCAGCCACCGGTCGGCAGGGCCCAGCTCCCGCATCGAGGCGCCGATCAGCTCCCGCACCGTGCTGCCGGCCCCGTCGCAGCCGAGGACCGCCGCCGCACGGACGGACCGTTCCGCTCCGCCGTCCCGCACGACGACACTCACGCCGTCGTCGTCCTGGGTCAGTCCCGTGACCTCGACACCGCGCGTGACGGTGATCCCGGGCGCAGCCGCGGCCGCCGCGGCCAGCACCGCCTCCAGGTCGGGCTGGTGGACGAAGGAGCCGTGCGGCCAGCCGTTGATCCCGGCCTCCGGCCGTCGCCGGAACTCGGCCAGCACCCGGTGCGCCCGGTCGAGCAGGCGCAGCCCCGCGAACGGACGGCTCCGCGCCAGCACCTCGTCGGCGACGCCGGCCGCCTGCAGCACCCGGAACACCTCGTCGTCCACATGCACCGCCCGAGGCAGCGGATAGGGCTCGACGTGCTTGTCGACGACGAGCACCTCCAGTCCGCGACAGGCGAGCAACAGCGCCGCCGTCAGCCCCACCGGCCCGGCGCCCACGACGACGACGGGGTCCACGGGCACGCCGCCAGTGTCACCGAGAGGGGCCACACGTTGCACTGCACGCGCTCCGGAGCCCGCCAACGTTGCACTGCCCTTTCCACCGTGTGACCTGAGCCATAGCGTGCGATCCGGTCATGCGTACCCACGCATGCACGAACGGCCCTCGACGACGAGGGCGACGAGGAGGTCCTTGTGCCCGTCAACACCCGTGGCGCGATCATGCGTTCGGCGCCCGGCAAGTGGGAGGTCGTCGACCTGGTCTCCGACGACCCGCGCTCCGGTGAGATCCAGGTCAAGCTGGGCGCGTCCGGCCTGTGCCACTCCGACGACCACATCGCCACCGGCGACATGCCGGTCGGCCACTACCCGATCCTCGGTGGCCACGAGGGTGCCGGCGTCGTGACCGCCGTCGGCCCGAACACCCCCGGCTTCGAGGAGGGCGACCACGTCGTCTTCTCCTTCCTGCCCGGCTGCGGCCGCTGTCGCTACTGCGGCAACGGCATGCAGTACTTGTGCGACTCCGGAGCGAACCTCCTCGTCGGCTCCCGCTGGGACGACGCGGAAAGCTTCCGCGTCGCCACGTCCGACGGCACCCAGGTCGGCCAGATGTGCGGTCTGGGCACCTTCGCCGAGGTGACGACGGTCGACATCCGCTCCGCCGTCAAGATCGACAAGAGCATCCCGCTGGAGGTGGCCTGCCTGACCGGCTGCGGCGTCGGCACCGGCTGGGGCACCGCGGTGCAGGCCGGTGAGGTCAAGGCCGGCGACACGGTGATCGTCATGGGCGTCGGCGGCATCGGCATCAACGCCGTCCAGGGCGCCGCACACGCCGGCGCCAGCTACGTCATCGCCGTCGACCCGGTCGCCTTCAAGCGCGAGAAGGCACAGGAACTCGGCGCGACCCACGCGTTCGCGGGCATGGAGGAGGCGGCCGAGTTCGCCCGCAGCGTCACCAACGGCCAAGGCGCCGACAAGGCGCTGGTGACGGTCGGTGTGACCAAGGGCGAGCACATCGCGCAGGCGTTCGACGCCGTCGGCAAGTCCGGCACCGTCGTCGTCACAGGGCTGGGCGACCTCACCGAGGTCGGCATCCCGATCCCGATCGGGATGCTCACGCTCTTCGCCAAGGAGATCAAGGGCGCCCTGTTCGGCGACCAGAACCCCAGCACCGACATCCTGAAGATGCTGCGGCTCTACCAGGAGGGGAAGCTCAAGCTCGACGAGCTGATCACCAACCGGTACAAGCTCGAGGACATCAACCAGGGCTACGAGGACATGCACGCGGGCAAGAACATCCGCGGCGTGATCATCTACGACTGAAAGAGGACCCCGTCCTCCCCACCCTTCGCGAGCTCAGGGCGGGACCCGGGACGGGGCCGAACCGGGGTGCCGCCTCCCGCGTGGGGCGGCACCCCGGTTCGCGTGTTCCCTCGCCGACAGGAGCAACCGTGTCCACCTCGACCGCTGCCCGGCTCGACGTCGCCGGCATGGTGCGGGTCGCCCGGGAGCGGGTCGTCGCCCGCATCCGGGAGGCGGAGGTGGTCGCGGCCGCCCTCTCGGCAGGCCGCAACGTCATCCTCGAGGGGCCCCCCGGTACCGGGAAGACGACGCTGCTCCGCTCGCTGGCCGACGGCGCCGGCGTCCCGCTCGTGCTGGTGGAGGGCAACGCCGAACTGACCCCCACCCGGTTGGTCGGGCACCACGACGCCTCCCGGGTGCTCACCGAGGACTACCGGCCGGAGAACTTCGTGCCCGGGCCACTCACCCGGGCCATGACCGAGGGCGCGCTGCTCTACGTCGAGGAGTTCAACCGGGTCCCCGAGGAGACGATGAACGTCCTGCTCGGCGTGCTGTCGGAGCGGGAGATGCACGTGCCCCGCTACGGCCGCGTTTCCGCCCGCCCGACGTTCCGGCTGGTGGCGGCGATGAACCCGTTCGACGCCGTGGGCACCGCCCGGGTCACCCCGGCTCTCTACGACCGCTCCTGCCGGGTGGCGATGGGGTACCAGGACGAGGCGGCCGAACTGCAGGTCGTCGCGGCCACGACCGGCGCACCGGCGTCGCTGGTCGCCCGGGCGGTCCGCGCCGTGCGGATCACCCGCGACCATCCCGAGCTCCGCATCGGCGCCTCGGTCCGCGGCGCCATCGACGGCGTGCTCATCGCCGTGGAACTGGCGACCGTCCGGGCGACGACGGCCGACGAGGACGACACCGGGCTGGATGCCACCCTGGCCGCGCTGACCGGCAAGGTCACCCTCGCCGACGGGGTGGGCCGGCCGGTCGAAGACGTCGTCGCCGACATCTGGCGCCGGGCCGGTGAGGAGCTGGGAAAAGCCTGACGCCCGGGGAGCCGCCCGGGCCTCCCCCGTTGCCAGGCGCCGCACCGCCGGCCGCCCGGCCCCCGCAGCCGCGGACAGTGGAGGACCCCGACGCCGTCGAGGAACTCCTCCGCGCGCAGTCCGCCCGCCGCAGCAGCCGCGACCAGCTCTCCCGCAGCAACCCCGACTTCGACGCGGTCTCCCCGCAGGCCGGCGAGCTCGACGCCGCCGCCGTGGCCGACGCGGCCGCGCACGTCGCGGTCCCCGGGCGCTTCCAGGTCGTCGACGACCAGCTCGTCCTCGACGGCGCGCACAACGCGGCCGGGATGGCCGCCCTGGCCGAGTCGCTGCCCGCGTTCCTGGCCGGCCGCTCGCTCGTCGCGGTGCTCTCGATCCTCGACGACAAGGACGCGTCGGCGATGCTCGCCGAGCTGCTGCCGCTCTGCGACCAGGTCGTGTTCTGCCGGATCGACAACCCGCGTGCGCTGTCGCCGGGGACGCTCCCCTCGCTCACGCGCCAGCTCGGAGGGCCCGCCGC